>CALFEM010000165.1 GCA_937950105.1 uncultured Alphaproteobacteria bacterium
GGCTGGCTTCAGCGGGCATCGTGCCCGGTGCCGACGTGGAGTTGATCGTGGTGCCGCCTTCGCTCGCGGCAGCGGCGCTCGCCGCCGGCCAGATCGACGGATTCTGCGCCGGTGAGCCGTGGGGCAGCGTCGCCGTCGCCCAGGGAGCCGGCGTCATCGTCACGACAAAGGCGCACATCTGGCGGGCGAGCCCGGAAAAGGTGCTCGGCGTGCGCAGCGAATGGGCAGACGCGGACCCTGACCGGCTCGATGCCCTGCTGCGGGCCGTCTATCGCGCGGCGGTCTGGTGCGACGATCCCGTCAACCGCGATGAGCTGGCGCGTCTGCTGGCGCGCCCCGAGTACATCGGGCAGGCGGCCGAGGCATTGCGGCCGGGCCTCGAACGTCGCCTCACGGCGCCCGACGGAACTGCCCACACAGTTCCCGATCTGCTGACGTTCGCGGACCGCGCCGCGACGTTCCCGTGGATCAGCCACGCGCTCTGGCTCTACACGCAGATGGTGCGCTGGCAACAGGCCGAGATGTCGGCCGACGGGCTCGATATCGCCGCCGCCACCTACCGGCCGGACCTCTACCGGCGTGCGCTGGCGCCGATCGGTGCGATGATGCCGTCGGCGAACTCGAAGATCGAAGGTGCGCCGGCGGTCGAAACGCCCGCTGGCGCCAGCGGCGGGCGCCTCACGCTCGGACCGGACGGCTTCTTCGACGGCCGGATTTTCGATCCCGAGAACGCCCTCGCGTATCTCGAATCGCTGCAGACGGGCACCTCCGCGCAAAAGATCTCCGGGGCCTAAGGTCTAGGCACACGTCGTGTGCAGTCGCACAAATTGCAGGCGCGAACTTGGCGCCTTCTGCTCGCACCTCGCCCTTCAAATACATCGAAAAATCGCCTGTTTCCGGGCTCTTTTTGCATTGCAGCGCAATTGGCACGGAACCTGCTCTTGAGGGTGTCGAGGCCAACGACGGCTTCCGACTTCACAGACAGGGATGTGCCCCGGCAGGGCACGGGCAACGCCGCCGATCCGCACATCGTCACCGCCTCTTCGGCGGCCGGGGTGCGGAGAGGCGGCTTTTTCGTTCCCAGGACACGACACCGGGCCCGCGTGCCCGCAACTCGCAGGAGAAAGCTTCATGAGCAAGACCCGCAACGGCGCAGGCGCAAAGGCCGCAACGATCGACCGCCGCGAGCTGCTGCGCAACGCGTCCGCCACGGCGGCAACCGCCGCGCTGTTCTCCGCGATCAAGGCCTCGTTCCCCGGCGGCGCCTTCGCACAGGGCGCTGGCCCCGAAGTCAAGGGCACCAAGCTCGGCTACATCGCGCTCACCGACGCGGCACCGCTCATCATCGCCAAGGAGAAGGGCCTCTTCGACAAGTACGGTCTGCCGGAGATGGAGGTTCTCAAGCAGGCGTCGTGGGGCGCGACACGCGACAACATGGCGCTCGGCACCAAGGCCAACGGCATCGACGGCGGCCACATCCTGTCTCCCAAGCCGTACCTCTACGGTACCGGCAAGGTGATGCAGAACAACCAGCCGCTGCCGATGTACACGCTGCTGCGCCTCAACGAGGACTGCCAGGGCCTCTCCGTCTCCAATGAATACAAGGACCTTCCGGTCGGCACAGATAGCTCGCCGTTGAAGGAAGCCTTCGCGAAGAAGAAGGCCGAAGGCAAGGAGGTCAAAGCCGCCATGACCTTCCCCGGCGGCACCCACGATCTGTGGATTCGCTACTGGCTCGCCGCCGGCGGCATCGACCCCGACAAGGACGTCTCGACCATCGTCGTTCCGCCCCCGCAGATGGTGGCGAACATGAAGGTCGGCAACATGGATTGCTTCTGCGTCGGCGAGCCGTGGAACGAGCAGCTCGTCAACCAGGACATCGGCTTCACCGCCTGCACTACGGGCGAGGTCTGGTTCAAGCATCCGGAGAAGGTTCTCGGCATGCGCGCCGACTGGGTCGATGCCAACCCGAAGGCGGCCATGGCCATCATGCTGGCGACCATGGAGGCCCAGATGTGGTGCGAGAAGATGGAGAACAAGGAGGAGATGGCAACCATCATCGGCAAGCGGCAGTGGTTCAACGTGCCGGTGCCGGACATCATCGGCCGCATCAAGGGCGACATCAACTACGGCCGCGGCAAGGTGGCCAAGGGCACCAACCTCGGCATGAAGTTCTGGGGCGAGAACGGCGCCACGTCGTATCCGTGGAAGAGCCTCGACACCTGGTTCGTCACCGAGAACATCCGCTGGGGCAAGTTCGAGCCAACGCTCGACATCAAGGCGCTGGTCGACAAGACCAACCGCTCGGACCTGTGGATCGAGGCGGCGAAGACGCTCGCCGTCGCCAATGCCCCGAGCGGCGACAGCCGCGGCATCGAGAAGTTTTTCGACGGCAAGACCTTCGATCCGGCCGACCCGATGGCCTACCTGAAGTCGCTCTCGATCAAGCGCGCGATGGTCTGAGCCGACGCAACGCTTCGCAGCCTCTCTGACAGGAGACTTACGATGACCGCCTATTCGAGCCCCGCGCGCATCGTCGAGACGGCAGCCGGACCTCTTCCGGCTGCCGTGGCGGCGATCAGCTCGGCCGCCGTCCACTCTGCTTCTCCCGCCAAGGCGGCGGCACCCGCGACTGCAAGCAGCAGCAGCATGCGCGGTGAATCCGCCTTCGTGCGCTCGCTCAAGCACTGGGCGAGCGTGGCAGTGCCGCCATTCCTGGTGCTGCTCGCCGCCCTCGTGGTGTGGGAACTCGCCAGCTCCGGACCGAAAGCGAGCCTGCCCTCGCCGTCGCGCATCTGGGCCGACGCCAAGGATCTCATCGTCGATCCATTCTTCGTCAACGGGCCGCAGGACATCGGCCTCGGCCTGCGCGTGCTGACGTCACTGCAGCGCGTCGCGATCGGCTTCGGCCTGTCTGCGGTGGCCGGCATACTGCTCGGCGCGCTGATCGGCCAGAGCGTGTGGGCGATGCGCGGGCTCGACCCGATCTTCCAGGTGCTGCGCACGGTGCCGCCGCTGGCGTGGCTGCCGATCTCGCTCGCCGCATTTCGTGACGCCAACCCGTCGGCGATCTTCGTCATCTTCATCACCGCCATCTGGCCGATCATCATCAACACAGCGACCGGCATCCGCAACATCCCGCAGGATTACCGCAACGTGGCCGCTGTATTGCGCCTGAACCAGGTCGAGTTCTTCTGGCGCGTCATGATCCCGTCGGCCGCGCCCTACATCTTCACCGGCCTCAGGATCGGCATCGGCCTTTCGTGGCTCGCCATCGTCGCGGCCGAGATGCTGACCGGCGGCGTCGGTATCGGCTTCTTCATCTGGGATGCGTGGAACTCGTCGCGCCTCTCCGACATCATCGTCGCTCTCGCCTACATCGGCGTCGTCGGCTTCCTGCTCGACCGACTGGTCGCCGCGGTCGGCCACTTCGTCACCCGCGGCACGCAGGCATCCTGAGGAGACCGGTCATGAGCCTATCGAAGACATCGTCGAGCGCCGCATTCCTCAAGATCGATAGATCGGAAGAGCACACGTCTGAACTCCAGTCACTTAGGCATCTCGT
>CALFEM010000166.1 GCA_937950105.1 uncultured Alphaproteobacteria bacterium
TCGCCTCGCTGCGCGATCTGGTGCCGGCCGCGTTCGCCTCAGCCTCCGGTCCATTGCCGTTCCTGTCGCGGTTCGACCTCCCGGTCGGCATCGACCTGTCACTCGCCGTGACGCCGCAGGGTGAAGTGGCCAATGGCGACATCGCCGTCGAACTCGGCCGCGGCCGCGTGGTGATGTCGTCGCCGGAGGAGACGCGCCAGCCGCTCGACATCGAGCAGAGCCTGCTGCGGCTCAACTACGACGCCGCCACCGGCAAGGTGCGGCTGGCGCCGTCGACCCTGCGCTGGGGCGCGAGCAGCGCGACACTCGCCGGCGAAGCGACGCCGGCGACCATCGACGGCATCGCCGGCTGGCAGTTCGACATCGCCTCGACCGAAGGCGTGATGGCGGCGCCCGAATTCGGCGCCAAACCCGTCGCCATCGACGCGCTGAGCCTGCGCGGCGCCTGGCTGCAGGACGCCGATCGCGTGCGCTTCGACGGCCTCGACGTTCGCGCTGGCGGAGCCGAATTCCATCTCGAAGGAGAGATGTCCGTGTCCGCGGCCCGTCCCGGTCTGCGGTTGCAGGCCAGGCTCGGCGAAGTGCCGTTGCCGGTGCTGAAGGCGATCTGGCCGTCTTTCATCGCGCCGAAGACGCGGCGTTGGGTGGGTGGCCATGCCGACGCCGGTGTGCTCAAGGGGCTGACGTGGCGCCTCGCTCGCGGCGTCTTCCTCGATACCTCGGCCCCCGTGCCTCACCGTGGCGCGCAGACCGCGCTCGTCGTGGAGACCGGACCCGGCACGTTCCGGCCGTCGAACGACCTGCCGCCCGTTTCGACACCGCGCGTGCTCGTCCAGGTCGAGAATGACGCCCTGGAGCTGACGATGCCCGAGGCGACGATGCAGTTGCCCTCCGGCAAGACGCTGCCCTTCAAGAGCGTGCGCATGACGTCGCCCGACGTCGATCGCGAGCCATCCGAATCCGAGCTGTCCTTCCGCAGCCAGGGCGACATCGCGCCGGTGATCGAGCTGCTGGCCATGCCGCCGCTATCGGCGCTCGGATCGTTCGATCCGGCAAAGTTCAAGCTGCAGGGCAAGGTCGACGCGCAGCTGGCCATGTCTTTCCCGCTGGTGGCGGACCTGCACCGCTCACAGATCCGGTTCAACGGCAAGGCCAGGCTGACGGACGGCAAGGCGCAGAACGTACTCGGTGAGCGCGACGTGCAGGGCGCCACTGTCGCCGTCGATTTCGCCAACGGCGGTGTCGAGGCAAAGGGCGAGGCGCTCGTTTCCGGCGTGCTGGCGAAGATCGGCTGGCAGCGCCTGCTCGATGCGCCGGACGACCGCCAGCCGCCGCTGCGCATCACGACCACGCTCGACAACACCGATCGCACGCAGCTCGGCCTCGACATCAACCACATGCTGCACGGAGAGGTGCCGGTCGACATCCAGGTGACGCCCGGCGCCAACGGCGCCGAGAGCAAGGTCCACGTGCGCGCCGATCTCACCAACGCCGAGCTGATCCTCGACGCCATCTCGTGGGCCAAGCCGCCGGGCCGCAGCGCCTTCGCCGAGTTCGACGTGGCGTCGGTTGCCGGCGGCAAGCAGGAACTGCAGAACTTCCGCGTCGCCGGCGACAACATCGCCATCGAGGGCTGGGCCGGCGTCGGCGCCGACGGCAAGTTGCGCGAGTTCTATTTCCCCGAGTTCTCGCTCAACGTGGTGACGCGTCTCAAGGTCCAGGGCAGCCTCGGCAACGACGGTGTTTGGGCCATCAAGGCCAACGGCCCGACGTTCGACGGCAAGGATTTCTTCCGCGCGCTGTTCTCGGTCGGGCGCGTCTCCGAGCATCAGGACGCAGGCGGCAAGCAGAAGGGCGGCATCGATCTCGAGGCCAATGTCGACACCGTGCTCGGCTTCTCCGACCTCTCGCTGCGGGCTCTCAAACTGACGCTGGCGCGCCGCACCGGCAAGCTCACCGCGCTCGAGGCGCGCGGCACGCTCGACGGCGGCGCACCCGTCGCCGTGGTGCTCGATCGCGACGGCCAGGGACAGCGCCGCATCCGCGCCGATTCGACCGACGCGGGGCAGGTGTTCAAGCTGACCGGCTTCTATCCCAACATCCAGGGCGGGCGGGTGCGCCTCGAGGTCAACGTCGAGGGAGCGGGTGCGGCCGAAAAGACCGGCACGCTGTGGGTCGAGGATTTCCGCGTGCTCGGCGATGCCGTCATCGCCGAGGTCGTATCCAGCGTCGACGAAGGGCGACCGTCGATCTCCAGCGGCACGGTCGCGGGACGCGGCGGACGGCGCGTCGTGCGCGAAGTGCTCGATTTCGACACCATGCGGGTGCCGTTCTCGGTCGGTCATGGCCAGTTCGTGATGGAGGACGCCTACGTGCGCGGACCGCTGCTCGGCGCCACCATCCGCGGCAAGGTCGACTACAAGAGCGAGCGCATGACCCTCGGCGGCACCTACATTCCGCTGCAGGGCAGATCGGAAGAGCACACGTCTGAACTCCAGTCACTTAGGCATCTCGT
>CALFEM010000167.1 GCA_937950105.1 uncultured Alphaproteobacteria bacterium
CGCCGCATGCTATTGGGCCGCCTGAACGCGGCGCCCATATGCGCAGCAAGGAAGACCGCGCCGCAAGCCGCGCCCCGCTTCGAAGCGAGCCGGCGCATCGCTGATTGCAAGGAGCCGCCCGTGATCCGTACCGAACTGCCGTCCGTCCGTCTCACCCGCCGCGCACTCCTGCTCGGCGCCGCCAGCGCGTTCGTCCTCGCCCAGGCCGGGTTTGCGCCGCAGGCCGAGGCGCAGCGCCGCAACGGCCCGACCGAGGTGCCGGTGGACGAGTTGATGAAGACGGTCGACGGGCTTCCCGACATGGTGATCGGCCCGGCGGACGCGAAGGTGACGATCGTCGAGTACGCCTCGATGACGTGCGGCCATTGCGCCGCCTTCCACAAGAGCGTCTTCCCCGAGCTGAAGAAGAAGTACATCGAGCCGGGCAAGGTGCGCTTCATCATGCGCGAGTTCCCGCTCGACAACCTCGCGGCCGCCGCCGCGATGCTGGCGCGCTGCACCGGCCCGGACAAATCCTACGCACTGGTCGAGACGCTGTTCGCGACGCAGGCCGATTGGGCCTACGTGCAGGGCAACCCGGTGCCGAAGCTGTTCGAGATCGCCAAGCAGGCCGGCTTCACGCAGGAGAGCTTCGAGAAGTGCCTGACCGATCAGAAGCTGCTGGATCAGGTCAACGCGCAGCGCGCCAAGGCGGCCGATCAGTTCGGCATCTCGGCGACGCCGTCGTTCTTCATCAACGGCAAGAAGCTGCAGGGCGGCCCGACGCTCGCGGCGTTCGAGGAAATGATCGATCCGCTGCTGAAGTGATCCGGGCTGACGGCATGCAGCGCGCTCGCGGTTTGGCAATTCTGACGGCTCTCTCGGCAGCGCTCGCTCTCGGCGGCTGCGCGGGCGAGCAACTGCTCGCCGCGGGCGGCGCCAGCGTCGAGACCACGGCGACAGGATCGTCGAACGCCTCGGCCTACGGCGGCGCCACGCCGCAGTCCGAGATGAACGACGCGACCGTCGGGCCGCGCGAGGTGATCGCCAACCCGAGCGTCGGCGAGATCATGCAGACGGGCACGCTGCCGGAAATGGCCTATGGCCGCGCCGACGCGCCGGTCACCGTCATCAAGTACATGTCGCTGACCTGCCCCTACTGCCGCAAGTTCCACCAGGAGGTGTGGCCGGAACTGAAGAAGCGCTACGTCGACAGCGGCAAGGTGCGCTTCATCTACCGCGAGTTCCCGATCGGCAAGACCTCCGGCAACGCCACGATCGCGCTGCGCTGCGCGGCCCCCGACAAATACCTCGACCTCTACGGCCGGTTCCTCGATCAGCAGGCGACGTGGGTTTCGCAGGAAGTACGCCCCGACGCCATTTTCGCGGTCGCCAAACAGGTGGGGATTACGCGCGACCAGTTCGACGCCTGCCTGAAGAATCAGGCGATGATCGACGGCCTCAAGTGGGTCAAGGACCGCGGCCGCACGCTCGGCATCATCGGCACGCCGAACTTCTTCGTCGACGGCAAACTGGTGAAGCGCGTCCTCTCGCTCGCCGACATGTCGGCCCAGATCGACGCGGCGCTCGCCACCAGGGGCGGCGTCGCGGCGGCGGGGCGCTGAGCTTCATCGCCTTCGCCACAGGGACCGATCCACCAACACCAGCGCCTTTTTTAATGGAGCGTAGGGCGCTATGATGCCGTCGCATGTTTTGCAGCGCACATCAGGCGGTTACAACGGTCGCTCGGACGCTTGTGTAACGGAGATCGGCATGAAGGCAGGGAGTTCGAAGCCACGCGCCAAGGCCGCCAAGCGCGCCGTCATGCGCTCGGCCGCCGCCGCCCGCAAAACTACGCCTGCTGCCGCGCCTCCAGCGAAACGCGCTTTGGCGGTCGCGGGGAAGACTGGCCGCGCTTCGACCGGTGCGGTGGCTTCCCAGTCCGACGAGATTGTCGCGCTGGCTGAAAATCTGGCCGGCTCGAAAGCCAAGGCTCGCGACTGGTTTCGCACCTATCCTATTCCCGCGTTCGGCGGCGTCACGGCCGAGTTCCTGGTCGATCATGGCCGAGCAAAGGAAGTGCGCGAGTACCTCAACGCCGTGGTGCTCGGCGAGTTCGCATGAGGTTCGAGGGGCTCGCCTACAGGATCCTCAATCCCATTTTCGCGCATGAGCCGACTTCCGGGGAGGGAGCAAGACTGTCGGGAGGCCGATTCAACCGGCCGGGTCGCGCGGCGCTCTATCTTGCCGACAAAGTACAGGGCGCTGCCAACGAGGCGGCCCACGGTCTTCGCGACAAATTCGATCCCGTGACGATCTGTTGCTACGAGGTCGACTGCGACGACATCGTCGACCTTTCGACACCTGCGGGCAGAACTCGCAACGGCACCAACCTGAAGCAGCTTGGTTGCTCGTGGCGTGACTTGAAAGGCCGCCGACTGCCCGTCCCATCATGGGAAATCGCCGACCGGCTCGCCGGCGATGGCGCGGCCGGGCTCTTCGTCCCGAGCTTCGCAAGCGATGCCGAGCCCGGCCCGCACAATGTAGTCCTATGGCGCTGGTCGTCGCGCCGTCCACATCGCGTCAGGGTCTACGATCCGCAAAGACGTCTCGTCGGAGCGCGTTGATCTCGACCCGATCGGTCCGCCATACGTTCGGTCCGCCCCGCGCAATCCACTGAAAGCCGCCCCGCGGCCCTGCCTTCGGCGCGGGAATCGGGCGATGATCGCGCCTTGACGCATTGACACGCGAGCCGCCGGGGACCCAAAAGCCCTCACCATGAAGATGAGCCGCCTCAGACTGCTCGGCTTCAAGTCGTTCGTCGAGCCGACCGAGTTGCTGATCGAGCCGGGCCTTACGGGCGTGGTCGGCCCGAACGGCTGCGGCAAATCCAACCTGCTCGAAGCGCTGCGCTGGGTGATGGGCGAGACCTCGCACAAATCCATGCGCGCCGCCTCCATGGACGACGTCATCTTCTCCGGCACCAACCACCGCCCGCCGCGCCACTTCGCCGAAGTGACCATCTTCCTCGACAACGCCGCGCGGCAGGCGCCGGCCGAATTCAATGACCGCGACGTGATCGAGATCACGCGCCGCATCGAGCGCGAGGCGGGATCGAGCTACCGCATCAACGCGCGTGAGGCGCGTGCCCGCGACATCAAGATCCTGTTCGAGGACGCCGCTACCGGAGCGCGCTCGCCCGCGCTCGTCAGGCAGGGCCAGATCGGCGAGATCGTCAACGCCAAGCCTGAGCAGCGCCGCCGCATTCTGGAAGACGCCGCCGGGGTCGCCGGGTTGCACAGCCGCCGCCACGAAGCCGAGCTGCGCCTCAAAGGCGCCGAAGCCAACCTTGCCCGCGTCGCGGATGTGCTCGGGCAGGTGACCAGCCAGATCGAGAGCCTGAAGCGGCAGGCACGCCAGGCGCGCCGCTACAAGGAAATCTCGGAAGAAGTGCGCAGGCAGGAAGCGCTGCTGCTGCATCTGGCGTGGACCGCATCGCAGGATGCCGTCGCCAGCGAGGAGCAGGCGCTGGAAGACGTGCTGGCGCGTCTCACCGAAGCGCTCACCGCCGAATCGCGCGGCATCAAGACGGAGGCTGCGTGTGCGGACGCGCTGCCGCCGTTGCGACAGGTCGAGGCAGAGCGCGCCGCCGCCCTCGCGCGGGTGAAGATCGAAGCGGAGAATTTCGAGCGCGAGGCGCATCGCGCCTCC
>CALFEM010000168.1 GCA_937950105.1 uncultured Alphaproteobacteria bacterium
TCCGCCCTGCGCAAGATCCACTCGGTCGCGAGCCGCACCGTGAACCGTCAGGCGGAGGCGATTCCGGCAGCGGCGCACCTGTTCATCATCAATCCGCTGACCGGGCGCGGCGTCGACAACCTGTTCTCGACCCACCCCAACACCGAGAACCGCATCGCCGAGCTGATGAAGATGGCCGAGGAATGGGGCCAGGGCGGCGCTGTCGCCGACTTCGGCCGCGATGGCGGGTCGGAAACCGGTGACGACGGCCGCTCCATGCCGGCCGGTCCGTGGTCGAGCGCATCCGGCCGCCGCAACGTCGACCGCAGCGGACCGTGGGGCTGAGGTCGAGCGCCGCCTCTTCCCGTTCCTGGCCCACCTGCGGAGCGCGCCCCGGCGGCGCGCTCTTGCGCATTGCGTGGCGGCGGACCACAAGTGCGGCTCGAACAAGCGTCGGCGCGACCCGCCGGCCAGCCGGAGTCAATGCCATCACCGACGAGCAACCCAAAGGCAAGCGCCGCCGCGGCGGCCCGATGCCGCCCGTGATCCGCGCCAAGCTCGGGCCGAAGCGCCGACCCGGAGCGGCGCCCGGCGTCGAAGGCAAGCGCTACTCGGAACCGGAAACCCGCGCCGTGCCGCTGCCGGCCGGGCTCGCCGCGCGCGACATGGCGCTATGGCTGGTCGGCGAGGTTCTGGATCGCCGCCGCGCTTTCGACGACGCACTGGCGGAGGCCTTTGCCAGCGCCCGCGGCCTCGCCATGAGCCCGCGCGACCGGGCGCTGTCGCGCCTGATCGCCGCCACCGTGCTGCGCCGTCGCGGCACGCTCGAAACCCTGCTCGCCGGATACATGGAAAAGCCGCTCGGCGAACGCCACATCGCCGCCCAGCGCCTGCTGCTGCTCGGCGCCGCGCAGATGCTCTACCTCGATACGCCCGCGCACGCCGCCATCAACCTCGCCGTCGCGGCGTGTCGGCGTGATTCCGCCACGCAGCGCTTCGACAAGCTGATGAACGCCGTGCTGCGCCGCGTCTCGCTCGAAGGCCGCTCTGGCCTTGCCGATATCGACGCGACGCGCACCGCGTTGCCCGACTGGATGTGGGAGCGCTGGACCAGCGCTTATGGCGAGGACACCGCCCGCCGTATCGCCGAAGCCACGCTCGCGGAAGCGCCGCTCGACCTCACGATCAAGGCGCCCGACGCCGCCGCCGACTGGGCGCAGCGGCTCGGTGGCGAACTGCTGGCGACGGGCACCGTGCGCCTCGCGCCGGGCGGGCGGATCGAGGATCGCGAAGGCTTCGCCGAGGGCGCCTGGTGGGTGCAGGACGCCGCCGCTGCCCTTCCGGCCAGGTTGCTCGGCTCTGACGGTCTCGCCGGCAAGCGCGTCGCCGATCTCTGCGCCGCTCCCGGCGGCAAGACCGTCCAGCTCGCGGCGGCCGGCGCCGAGGTTACCGCCGTCGACGTTTCGGAGGCGCGGCTCGCCCGCATCCGCGAGAACCTCGCCCGCCTCGGTCTCACCGCCGAGCTGGTCGCGGCCGACGTCGCGACGTGGGCACCGGACCGCACCTTCGACGCCGTGCTGCTCGATGCCCCCTGCACCGCCACGGGCACCATCCGCCGCCACCCTGACATCCTGCACCTGAAGCGGGCCTCCGACGTCACCAAGCTGGTCGAGTTGCAGCGGCGACTGCTCGCGGCGGCGGCGAAGCTGGTCGCGCCGGGCGGCGAACTGGTGTTCTGCACCTGCTCGCTCGAGCCGGAAGAGGGCTCCACCCAAGTCGAGGCGTTTCTCGCTACGAACCCCGACTTCACGCGCCGCCCGATCACCACCGGCGAATGCGGCATCGCGGCCGACTGGCTGACACCCGCCGGCGATCTGCGGACGCTGCCTTGCCACAGCCCCGAAGGCGACACGCAGGCACGCGGCATGGACGGGTTCTACGCGGCCCGCCTGGTGCGCACGGCCTGAGGGCAACCGGCCGCCTCGCCTTGTGTTCGCCGTGCCGGCCCGTTACGCAAGTCCCGGCCCGGGCGTGGGAACCGCCCAGCCAGCCGGGGCGAGGGAGCCAGAAGACGTGGCGCGACTGACCATATCGGAGCGCATGCGCATCGCCGCGATCTCCGCGAGCCGGCGCCGCCGCGGCATGGCTGCGCAAGTCTCCGGGCTGCCGGGTGTGCGCTGGCTGAAAGGTCCGCCGCGCGTCGACCAACTCTTGATCGTGCCGCAGGACCTGCGCCCGGTCGATCCGAGCTTCTGGTTCGAGGTCCGTCACGACCAGTTCGGTCTTGCCGGCTCGCTCGCCCGTCTCGGCGGCCACTCGCCGTTCGACCTCGTCCCGCCGGGGCCGGCTTGGGAACGCTCGCTGCATGGTTTC
>CALFEM010000169.1 GCA_937950105.1 uncultured Alphaproteobacteria bacterium
CTTTCCCTACACGACGCTCTTCCGATCTCTGAGGGTCGGCGTCAAGCTGATCCTGCCGTTCATGCTTCTGTTCGCGCTCTACGTGCAGTTTCACGGAGAGCTTGGGCCGGGTGGTGGATTCCAGGCCGGCGTCATCGCGGCCGGTATGATCATCCTCTATGCGCTCGTGTTCGGACTGACGGCCGCCAAGCGCGTCGCTCCGCAGGCGATCGTCGAGCGCATGATACCGCTCGGCGTCCTCATCTACGCGGGAACCGGACTCGCGGGCCTGCTCACGGGCGCCAACTTCCTCGACTACTCCCGTCTCGCGCAAGATCCCCCGCATGGGCACGAGTACGGCATTTTCGCCGTCGAACTTGGCGTTCTGATCACGGTGTCGTCGACGATGGTCGCGATCTTCTACGCCTTCGTCGAGCGGGGGCGGTGATGCGGTACGTCAACGAGTTCGCCCAGCACTACAACTATATCGTCACGATCTTCCTGATGGTGGCGGGGCTCTACGTCGTGATCGCCCGCGGCAACATGATCAAGAAGCTGATCGGGCTGTCGATCTTTCAAACCTCGGTCTATCTGCTCTACATCGAGCCGGCGAAGATCCTCGGTGGAACAGCCCCGATCCTCGATCCGGCCTACAAGGTCTATTCGAACCCGCTGCCGCACGTTCTCATCCTGACGGCCATTGTCGTCGGCGTGGCGACGCTGGCGCTCGGTCTCGCCCTCGTGGTGCGCATCGACGAGGCTTACGGCACCATCGAGGAAGACGAGATCTTCGAGCGCGAGGGGGATGCGTGAGCAAGCTGGCCGAGCATCTGCCGATTCTCCAGGTCGTGGTGCCGCTGCTCGGGGCGCTGCTGTGCGCGCTGTTGAGGCGAGGCACGCTCGCGTGGGCGCTTGCTCTCGCCGTCAGCTGGATCATGCCGGTCATCGCGATCCTGCTGCTGCAGCGCGTGCTCGACGGTGGTGCCATTTCCTATCGGCTCGGAGGGTGGGCGCCGCCGTGGGGCATCGAATACCGTGTCGATCTCCTGAGCGCGTTCGTGCTGGTGCTCGTCACGGTCGTCGGCGCTGCCATCATGCCGTTCGCGAGACGCAGCGTCGCCCACGAGATCGAGGGCGACAAGCAGGCCTGGTTCTACACCATGTACCTTCTGTGCCTTACCGGGCTGCTCGGCATCACTGTCACCGGCGATGCGTTCAACATTTTCGTGTTCCTCGAGATCTCGTCGCTGTCGACCTACGTGCTCATTGCGATGGGCAAGGACCGGCGGGCCCTGCTCGCGGCCTATCAGTACCTGATCGTCGGTACCATCGGCGCGACCTTCTACGTGATCGGCGTCGGCCTGCTGTACCTCGTCACGGGCAGTCTCAATATCGTCGACATCGCTGCGCGGCTGGCTCCGGCGGCGGCAGAGACCTCACGACCGGTGTTCGCCGCGCTCGCGTTCCTGACTGTCGGTGTGAGCCTGAAGCTCGCTTTGTTTCCCCTGCACGTCTGGCTGCCCGGCGCCTATGCGCACGCGCCGTCGGTCGCGACCGCGTTTCTGGCCGGCACCGCGACCAAGGTTGCGGTCTACGTGCTGCTGCGGCTGATCTTCTCGATCTTCGGTGTGGCCATCGCCTTCGACACACTGCCGGTGTCTGAGGTGCTGTTGACGCTCTCCGTCGCGGCGATGTTCATCGCTTCGATCCTCGCCGTATTCGAAACCGACGTGAAGCGCGTCCTGGCCTACTCCTCGCTCGGACAGATCGGCTACATCACGCTCGGCATCGGCCTTGCCAACGTGCCCGGGTTGACCGGCGGTATCGTGCACCTCTTCAACCATGCCCTGATGAAGACGGCGCTGTTCATGTCGCTCGGCGCCATCGTCTACCGGATCGGAACCATCAAGCTCGCGGATCTCGCCGGTATCGGGCGGCAGATGCCGCTGACCATGGCGGTATTCGTGGTCGGCGGGCTCGCTCTCGTCGGCGTGCCGGGAACGGCCGGCTTCGTGTCGAAGTGGTACCTGGCGGTCGGTGCTTTCGATCGCGGCTGGTGGCCGCTGGTGTTCCTCATCCTGGTGACATCGCTGATCGCCGTCGTCTATGTCGGCCGCGTCGTCGAGGTGGCGTGGTTCCGCGAGCCCTCGGGTTTCGCCGCTGGCGCCAAGGACCCGCCCCTCTCCATGCTGCTTCCCATGCTGGCGCTGGCGGCGGCCACCATCTACTTCGGCATCGATACTGAAGCGTCGGCGGCCATCGCCCGTCGCGTTGCCGAGGGATTGATCGGAGGGCTCAAGTGATGCCCGTGGTCGCGCCCGAGACGCACCTGCTGCTCGCCATTGCGATACCGTTCACCGGGGCGCTGCTGATCCCGCTGTTCCATCGCCAACCGAACCTGCGCGAGGCGGTGACGCTCACGACCGCTGCGGTGCTCGCCGTCACGGTCTGGAGTCTGCTGCCGCAGGTGCTCGCGGGCGCGAGGCCGGAGGCGCGGCTGGCCGACGTCATGCCGGGGCTCACCATCGCCTTTGCGGTCGAGCCGCTCGGTCTGCTGTTCGCGCTGGTGGCCTCGTCGCTGTGGATCGTCAATTCGATCTACTCGATCGGCTACATGCGAGCCAATCAGGAGCCGCGGCAGACCTCGTTCTACGTCTGCTTCGCGGTCGCAATCGGCGCGACCATGGGGCTCGCCTTCTCGAAGAACCTGTTCACGCTGTTCCTGTTCTACGAGTTGCTGACGCTGTCGACCTATCCGCTGGTCACGCACAAGGCCAATGACGAGGCCATCAGGGGCGGCCGCATCTATCTGTTGCTGCTGATCGGTTCGTCGATGCTGCTGCTGCTGCCGGCGATCGCCGCGACCTGGTACATCGCCGGCACGCTGGACTTCAAGCTGGGCGGCATCCTGCCCGCCGGCCTCGACGCGACGCTGATCGCCGGGCTGCTGGCGCTCTATGTCTTCGGCACCGGCAAGGCCGCGGTCATGCCGCTTCACTTCTGGCTGCCGGCGGCGATGGTGGCGCCGACACCGGTCTCGGCGTTGCTGCACGCGGTGGCGGTGGTGAAGGCCGGCGTGTTCACGGTGCTCAAGGTCATCGTGTTCGTGTTCGGCGTCGACACCCTTGCGAGTACGGGAGCGGCCGGCTGGCTCGTGTGGGCGGCGGGCGGCACGGTGCTGCTGGCATCGCTGATCGCGCTGCGCCAGGACAACCTGAAGAAGCGTCTCGCCTACTCGACGGTGTCGCAGCTCTCCTACGTCGTGCTGGCCGCCGCCATTCTCACGCCCGTCTCGGTGGTCGGAGCGGCTCTGCACATCGCTGCGCATGCCGTCTCGAAGATCACGCTGTTCTTTGCGGCGGGCGCCATCTACACCGCCGCGCACAAGACGCATGTTTCCGAACTCGACGGCATCGGCTGGCGCATGCCGTGGACGATGTCCGCATTCGCCATCGGCGCGCTCGCCATGATCGGATTGCCGCCGACCGCTGGCTTCCTCGGCAAGTGGTTCATGCTGTCCGGCGCCACGCAGACCGGGCAGTGGCTGCCGGTCGCGGTGATCGTCGCCTCGACGGCGCTCAATGCGGCCTACTTCCTGCCCATCGTGTTCCGCGCCTTCTTCGCGGAACCCGTGCGTGCCCACGCTGCCGGTGCAGCGGCGTCGCACGACGACGACCACGGCGAGGCACCCTGGCCGATGGTGCTGGCGTTGAGCCTCACCGCCGCGGCGACGGTGCTGCTGTTCCTTGCGCCCGACACCGCACTTTCCCTCGCCAAGCTGATGCTCGAACCGGTGACCCGATGAGCGACCCGATCAAACCCGACGGCGATAGCGATCATTGGCTGGTGCGCCCGGCGACCATCCGCCGGCTCTGGATCGTGTCGGGCGTCGTGCTCGCCGTGACGGTCCTTCTCGATCTGGTCGTCGAGCACCACCCGCATTTCGGCATCGACGGTACGTTCGGCTTCGGGGCCTGGTTCGGTTTCGCCGCCTGCGTCGCCATGGTGCTGTTCGCCAAGCTTGTCGGCATGGTCCTGAAGCGGCCGGATACCTACTATGACAACTAGCCTGACGCTTCTGCCGCCCGCCCTGGTGCTGATCCTCGGCGCGCTGTTCCTGCCGCTGCTGCGGGGCGGCATTCGCTCGGCTGCACTCCTGCTGTTGCCGCTGGTGACGCTGTGGCTGGTGTGGTCGCTGCCGGACGGCGCCACGCTGCGCATGAGTTTTCTCGGCTACGAGTTGCTGCCGCTGAAGGTCGACAAGCTGTCGCGCCTGTTTGCCCTCGTATTTGCGATCATGGCCTTCGCGGGCGCGCTGTTCGCGCTCCGTCAGCCGCGCACGGTCGAGTTGGTCGCGGCGTTCGCCTATGCCGGAAGCGCCATCGGAGCCGTGATGGCGGGCGATCTGATCTCCCTGTTCGTCTTCTGGGAGATCATGGCCATCGGCTCGACGCTGGTGATCCTCTCGGCCGGTGGCGGGGCGCGGCGCGCGGCGTTTCGCTATGCCATCATGCACTTCATCGGCGGCGTGCTGCTGATGGCCGGCATCGCGGGCGAGATCCAGGCGACGGGGTCGGTTGCCTTCTCGGCCATGGATGCGAGCACGCCGGCCCGCGGGCTCATGCTCGCTGGCTTTCTCATCAATGCGGGCGCGCCGCCGCTATCGGCGTGGCTCTCCGATGCCTATCCCGAAAGCTCGTGGTCGGGGATGGTGTTCCTGTCGGCCTTCACGACGAAGACGGCGGTCTACACGCTCATTCGCGGCTTCCCGGGCACCGAGATTCTGATTCCCGTCGGCCTGTTCATGGTCTTCTACGGCATCATCTACGCGATCCTCGAAAACGATATGCGGCGCATTCTGGCCTACTCGATCGTCAATCAGGTCGGGTTCATGGTGACCGGCGTCGGCATC
>CALFEM010000170.1 GCA_937950105.1 uncultured Alphaproteobacteria bacterium
TCCAGAACGACATCCTCAAAGAGTTCATGGTCCGCAACACCTACATCTATCCGCCCGCGCCTTCGATGCGCATCATCTCGGACATCTTCGGCTACACGTCGGCGCACATGCCGAAGTTCAACTCGATCTCGATTTCCGGCTATCACATGCAGGAGGCCGGAGCGACCGCCGACCTCGAACTCGCCTACACGCTGGCCGACGGCGTCGAGTATGCGCGCGCCGGCGTGGCGACCGGCCTCGGCATCGACAAGTTCGCGCCGCGCCTGTCGTTCTTCTGGGCGATCGGCATGAACTACTACATGGAGATCGCCAAGATGCGGGCCGCGCGCCTGCTCTGGTCGAAGCTCATCCAGTCGGAGTTCGCGCCGAAGGATTCCCGCTCGCTGTCGCTCAGGACGCACTCGCAGACGTCGGGCTGGAGCCTCACCGCGCAGGACGTGTTCAACAACGTGACGCGCACCTGCCTCGAAGCCTTCGCCTCGACGCAGGGGCACACGCAGTCGCTGCATACAAACGCGCTCGACGAAGCCATCGCGCTGCCGACCGACTTCTCCGCCCGCATCGCCCGCAACACGCAGCTCTTCATCCAGCAGGAGAGCGGAACCTGTCGTGTCATCGATCCGTGGGGCGGCAGCTATTTCATCGAACGCCTGACGCACGATCTCGCGGCGAAGGCGTGGGCGCACATCGAGGAAGTCGAGAAGCTGGGCGGCATGGCGAAAGCGATCGCTGCCGGCATTCCGAAAATGCGCATCGAGGAAGCCGCGGCGCGCACGCAGGCGCGCATCGACAGCGGCCGCCAGACCATCGTCGGCGTCAACAAGTTCCGCGTGAAGGATGACGCCACCATCGACGTGCTGAAGGTCGACAATCGCAGCGTGCGCGAGCAGCAGATCGCCAAGCTCGAACGGCTCAGGGCCGAGCGCAACGAGAAGGACGTGGAAGCGGCCTTGAACGCGCTCACCGAGGGCGCCAGGGGCAATGCCAACCTGCTCGATCTCGCGGTCAAGGCAGCGCGCGTCAAGGCGACGGTCGGCGAGATCTCGTTCGCGCTGGAAAAGGTTTTCACGCGGCATCAGGCCGAGATCCGCGCGATCTCCGGCGTCTACAAGGCGGAGGCGGGTGTGAGCAACAAGGCCGTGGGTGAAGTGACGCGCCTCGTCGGCGAGTTCGAGAAGAACGACGGCCGCCGCCCGCGCATCCTCATCGCCAAGATGGGCCAGGACGGCCACGACCGCGGCCAGAAGGTGATCGCCTCGGCCTTCGCCGACCTCGGCTTCGACGTCGACATCGGGCCGCTGTTCGCGACGCCCGACGAAGCCGCGCGCCAGGCGGTCGAGAACGACGTGCATATCATCGGCGTATCGTCACTTGCCGCCGGCCACCTGACGCTGGTGCCCGAACTGAAGGGCGCTCTGGAAAAGGAAGGCCGCGGCGACATCATGATCGTCGTCGGCGGCGTCATCCCGCCGGCCGATTACGACGAACTGTTCGCGAGTGGCGCAAAAGCCGTGTTCGGCCCCGGCACCAACATCCCCGAAGCCGCCGCCAAACTGATCCACGAGCTGAACACGCTGCTCGGGTATGAGGCGAGGTCAGCGGCGGAGTGAGCGGTAGCTGCATTGCCGATCACTGAGCTATGCAGCTACCTCCTCTAAGGCAGGATGCGTAAGCGCCTTGTCGCAAACGTCGTCGATCCAATCGGTCGATGCGAAGAATAGCTTGTCAACTGCTCCACGTATAATGACCCCGCGCAAGCTCAGCACCTTGGTCTTCTTTCCCACACCAAAGACTGGACCACCGCTAAAGCCGTCGAGATCACCACTGCAGCGTTCGAGTAGGACTTCACCAGGAAGTAATTCAAGCATCGGCAGGTCGCCCCGTTTAAGAACGACGCAGCGAGCCCACGTCAAAACTTGCGTCAGGCCAAAATGCTCCGCGCTCATCTCGCCGTCGATTTTTGTCAACCTGCTTGGATAGCCGACCGCAAAGTAGATTTCTGACCCATCGTCGGCAATCGGACTCACAGACACCGAGCGGATGAAGGTCGGTACGCCTTTCAAAATTGGAAGGCGCCACGGCATCTCGATCGCACAGACGTCAAACTCTTCAGGACCGTATTCAAGTGCAGGGAATTGAAAGAATCGTGCTCCGCCGTTAAGTCGTGCCGCGGTCACGGGACCAAGTCTGATCATCACCTGTGACGGATGCTTATCTTTTCCAAGTTGGTGCCTTGTAAACACGACGAATTTCCGGCCCTTGCGTAAATACAAGAAGCCACAGCCCATGTTGCTGATGGGCCAGTTGGGGTCAGCGTTCTTTGCGTGCAGTGGAACACACGCACTTCGTGCCCGCTGGACGGCACCATTGGCTGGCAGCAACAAGCCGTTAAATTCGACGTGGCGCCACCCTATGATTTTGTCGATCATCGACTCGATCTTGCGTCAACGTGTCAGGTTTTCCTACTCTAGACCGATTCGACCAGCTGTAGCTGGATGGCTTGTCCGCTGCCCATTCACATTCGATGTTTGAAGCTCCCGAATCGCTTTTTCCAACGTCATGCCAGCGGAGCCCGCCCTGTTGCAGAACGAAGGCCGGCACCCACGCAAGCCGCAACTTGTGATCCGCTGATGTGGTGATCGAACGCGCGGCGAGCCGCAGCTTAACAACGCCAGCGTTGCACGCGCCGAGACTGGCGTGGGTCCCGACCTGCGTCGGGATGACGATGAGTACGAAGCAGCGCCGGAGATCTGGGCTTTGGGGCGAACCATGAAAGACGCCGACCGGTACGCGAAGATCGTCGAGTGGTCCGAGGAGGACCAATGCTACGTCGGCTCGGCCGGGGTTGCTGCTAGCGACTGCCACGGTGACGACGAGCGCGAGGTTTTCGCAGAACTGCTCGACATCGTGGATGAGGTCATTGCGCTCTACCACGTCGACAAGCGTCCGTTGCCGCCCGCCGCCGCAGGCCGCTTCACCGCAAGCGCAGCAGAGTAGTTGAAACTACGCCGTCATGCCGGCGCAGGCCGGCACCCACGCAAGCCGCAACTTGTGATCCGCTGATGTGGTGATCGAACGCGCGGCGAGCCGCAGCTTATCGACGCCATCGTTGCGCACACCGGAACTGGCGTGGGTCCCGACCTGCGTCGGGATGACGTGGCGGGTGGGGCGAGCGGCATCAACAAATTCACCGTCATCCCGGCGCAGGCCGGCACCCACGCAAGCCGCGACTTGTGATCCGCTGATGTGGTGATCGAACGCGCGGCGAGCCGCAGCTTATCGAC
>CALFEM010000171.1 GCA_937950105.1 uncultured Alphaproteobacteria bacterium
AGATCCTGTCCTACATCGACATCGGCCGGCAGGAAGGCGCCGAGGTGCTGGCCGGCGGCGAACGCAATGCGCTCGACGGCGACCTGGCCGGCGGCTATTACGTCAAGCCGACCGTGTTCAAGGGCCACAACCGGATGCGCATCTTCCAGGAGGAGATCTTCGGGCCGGTGGTGTCGGTGACTACGTTCAAGGACGAAGCCGAGGCGCTGGCCATCGCCAACGACACGCTGTACGGCCTGGGTGCCGGCGTGTGGAGCCGCGACGCATCGCGCCTGTACCGTATGGGCCGTGCGATCCAGGCCGGCCGCGTGTGGACCAACTGCTACCACGCCTATCCCGCGCATGCGGCGTTCGGCGGCTACAAGCAGTCGGGCATCGGCCGCGAGAACCACAAGATGATGCTCGACCACTACCAGCAGACCAAGAACATGCTGGTGAGCTACAGCCCGAAGGCGCTCGGCTTCTTCTGATGCCGAACCCGTAGGCTTACGTTGAGCGGGGCGGTCTCGGCGGACGAGGCCGCCCCGTGCTCTGTCACCCCTGTACGAGCCGAAGGAGCGTGCCGCATGGTCGAGCGCGTGATCTGCACCGATGCCGCCCGCCAGCTGATCGACAAGCTGGCCGCTTTCCACGGCCCACTGCTTTTCCACCAGTCCGGCGGCTGCTGCGACGGCAGCGCACCGATGTGCTATCCGCGTGGCGAACTGAAGATCGGTCCGGTCGACGTGCACATGGGCGAAATCGCCGGCCAGCCGTTCTACATGTCGCGCGACCAGTTCACCTACTGGCAGCACACGCAGCTCATCATCGACGTCGTACCCGGGCGCGGCTCCGGCTTCTCGCTGGAAGCGCCCGAGGGCTTGCGATTCCTGACCCGCTCGCGGGTCTTCACCGAGGCTGAGCTGGACGAACTCGACCGGCTCGCGGCGCAGCAGCAGCAGCAGCAGCAGCAATAGCGACGGCCGCGCCCTGTAATTGGAGACGTCGCGCGCTATTCGAGACCGTAGCGCTGCAGCAGGCGGTAGAGATTTCGCTCACTGATCCCGAGCGCACCGGCCAGCTTGGCGCGATGCCCGGAGTATTTCTCGTTCAGCATCTCGACGTAGTGTCGACGCATCTCCTCGAGCGTCGGCTCGTGGTCGAAGGTCAGCTTGATCTCGCTCTGCGACGCGCCGGATTCCGCCGGCAGGCCGAGATGGCGCGGATGGATGGTCGCCTCCGCGCCCGACAGGATGATCGCGCGCTCCATGACGTTGCGCAGTTCGCGCACATTGCCCGGCCAATCGTAGGCGATCAGCGTCCGCTCGGCGCTGCGAGACAGTTCCTTGCGGATGCGGCGGGAGAAGTCGTGCCGCTCGAGGAAGTGGCGGGCCAGGATCGGCACGTCGTTGCGGCGGTCGCGCAGAGGCGGCAGGCGGATGATGAACGCGCTCAGGCGATAGTAGAGGTCCTGGCGGAACTTGCCGTCGCGGGCCATGGACGCGAGATCGCGGTTGGTCGCGGCGACGATGCGTGCGTCCGACGTCAGGTCCTTGACGCCGCCGACGCGGCGGAACTGCCGCGTCTCGATCAGGCGCAGCAGCTTTGCCTGCGCCGCCGGACTGATCTCGCCGATTTCGTCGAGGAACAGCGTGCCGCCATCGGCCGCCTCGATCAGACCGCGCTTTTGCGACACCGCGCCGGTGAATGAACCCTTCTCGTGTCCGAACAGCTCGCTCTCGAACAGGTTCTCCTGCAGCGTGCAACAATCGAGCACGACGTAGTTGCGATCGGCGCGCGGACTGCGCTCGTGGATCTCGCGCGCGGCGATTTCCTTGCCGACGCCGCTCTCACCCTCGAGCAGCACCGTCGTCGGCGATTCAGCGACCGCACCGAGCATGTGTTCCAGCTCGCGCAGCGCCGGGCTGTCGCCCACCAGCAGGCTCTGGCGCGTGGCGCGCTGGCGGTCACGCACGAACTCGTAGTCGCGCTTCATCTCGGCCGTCTCGATCGCCCGTTTCACCTAGATCGGAAGAGCACACGTCTGAACTCCAGTCACTTAGGCATCTCGT
>CALFEM010000172.1 GCA_937950105.1 uncultured Alphaproteobacteria bacterium
CTGGCTCGATGCGCAGCGGCGCACGACCGCCGTGATGGGTCCGGAGAGCCGCGCAACGCTCGACGGATTGCTCGATCAGGCCGAGAAACTCGTCGCCTGATCCTGTTACCAAGCCTCGAACTCTCTCTCATCTCGATACGAGCCGGCATGCTCTGCCCAGCATGCCGGCTCTGTCATTTTTTGTTTGCGCGCAGCCGCCACGCCAACCCTGCGCGCGCGTGAATTGCGCGCAGCCGCCACGCCAACCCTGCGCGCGCGTGCATTGCGCGCGGCCGCCACGCCAACCCTGCGCGCGCGTGTGAATTGCGCGCGACTGCCCTTGGCCAGCCCGGAGGCGCTTGATAGCGCTCGGTCGTCCTTGGCCAATCCCGCGCGCGTGCTACCCTCGCCGGATCACGCAATGAGGACGCCATGTTTGCTCCCGATCTCGTTGCCGAAGCAGAGAGCCTGCTGGCCGCCTGTCGCGCCAGAGGATGGCGCATCGTCACCGCCGAGAGTTGTACCGGCGGTCTCGTGTCCGCGCTGCTGACGGAGGTGCCGGGTTCATCCGACGTGGTCGAGCGCGGCTTCGTCACCTACTCGAACGACGCCAAGAGCGAGAGCATCGGTGTTCCCGCGGACCTCATCGTCCGTCACGGCGCCGTGAGCGCCGAGGTTGCCGCCGCCATGGCGCTGGGCGCCCTCGCGCATTCACGCGCCGATGTCGCCGTCGCCATTACCGGCGTCGCTGGCCCCGGTGGCGGCACAGCCGCGAAGCCTGTCGGGCTCGTCCACCTCGCCGCCGCGCGCCGCAATGGCGCGACCGTCGCCAGCGTGCTCCGCCTCGGTGACATCGGACGCAGCGCCGTCCGCCTCGCCGCCGTGCGCGAGGCGCTGCGTCTGCTGCGCACCATGGCGAGCACTTGAGAGACAGCAGCCTCGGCCGGTCCGTGACGCGCTACGCCGCGCCAGCGCGTCCGTAGACCTTGCGCGCGCGATCCTCGAATGCCTCGGCGAACTTGCGGAACGCCTTGTCGAACACCGCACCCATGACGAGGCCGAGCATGGCCGAGCGAAACTCGTAGTCGATCCAAAAATGTACGGCCGTACCCTGGCCGCGTGGCTCGAAGCGCCAGCGGTTGTCGAGGTGCTTGAAGGGGCCGTCGAGATAGGTGACGTCGATGCGCAGGGGGCTCGCCTGCGGCAACAGCACGACGCGGGTGGTGAAGGTCTCGCGGATCGCCTTGTAGCCGATGCCCATGGTGGCGACGAGCGTCGTCGCCCCCGCCGCATCGTTCGATCGCGAACGCACGACGAGGCTTTCGCACATCGGCACGAACTGCGGATACGCCTCGACGTCCGACACCACGGCGTACATCTGCGCCGGGCTGTAGGGCACGACGCGCGTCGTCTCGAAGCGTGGCATCAGGCACCGAGGCTCGCGGTGCGCGCGGACCGGAGCCGCGCGAAGTCGGCGCCGGCGTGATAGCTCGACCGCGTAAACGGGGTCGACGACACGAGCAGGAAGCCCTTGGCATAGGCCGTGGTCTCGTAGCCCTTGAACTCGTCCGGCGAAACGTAGCGCTTCACCTCGGCATGCTTGCGCGAGGGTTGCAGATACTGCCCGATGGTGAGGAAGTCGACCTCCGCCGAGCGCAGATCATCCATCAACTGCAGCACTTCCTCGCGCTCTTCGCCCAAGCCCACCATGATGCCGGACTTCGTGAACATGGTCGGATCGAGCTCCTTCACCCGCTGCAACAGCCGCAGCGAATGGAAGTAGCGCGCGCCCGGGCGGATCCTGAGATAGAGGCCGGGCACCGTCTCGAGGTTGTGATTGAACACGTCGGGCTTGGCTTCGACGACCACTTCGAGGGCGCCCTCCTTGCGCAGGAAATCCGGCGTCAGGATCTCGATGGTCGCGGCCGGGGCAGCGGCGCGGATGGCGCGGATGGTCGCGGCGAAGTGCGCGGCACCACCGTCAGCGAGGTCGTCGCGGTCGACCGATGTGATGACCACGTGTTCGAGCCCGAGCTTGGCCACCGCGTCGGCGACGCGCTCCGGTTCCGCACGGTCGAGGGCGTCGGGCAGCCCTGTCTTGACGTTGCAGAAGGCGCAGGCGCGCGTACAGGTATCGCCCATGATCATCATGGTGGCGTGGCGCTTGGTCCAGCACTCGCCGATGTTCGGACAGCCGGCCTCCTCGCACACGGTGTGCAGTCCGTGCTGGCGGACGATGGCGCGCGTCTCGCCGTATTCACCGCTCGACGGCGCGCGCACACGAATCCACTCCGGCTTGCGCTTCAGCGGCGTGTCGGGCCGGTGCGCCTTTTCCGGGTGTCGGGGCCGATCGGCCGGACCGCCGGTGTTATCGAGAAGCTTGACCATGCACGGGCCTCGCTCGCGGCCGGCGAAAGTGCCGGCCGGTCAGGAACTGGACGACGCGCACCCCAGGAGGGGTTGCGCGTCCGCCATAGGTGGACGGCCCCGCTGCGCCGATCAAGCTCGACGTAGGGCGGGCGCTATGCACGTTGCCGCCGCGCGACGATGGCTGCACGCGCCGGACCGGCCTAACGCGCGATGACGCGGGCGATGATGACCACGATCAGGGCACCGATGGTCGAGACGAGTATCTGGTTGCCCCAGGTGCCGAGATTGATCGGCAGGTTGAGCAGACCCATCTGCACCATCGCGCCGCCCAGCAGGGCACCGATGATGCCGACGAACAGATTGCGGATCAGCCCTCCGCCCCCGAGGATCAGCCCCGCCAGCCAGCCGGCAATCAGGCCGTTGATGACCATGATGACCCAAGGGTTCTGCAGAGCGCCAAGCACCGAATCCATGTCGATCCCCTCATCCCGTTGCGGCGCTCGCAAGCGCGCTGCCGGCGGCCACCGATCGGCCGCCTGCGGTCAGCTTACGCGATGATGCGGGCCAGCAGTACGACGACGATCGCGCCGATGGTCGCGGTCACGATCTGGCTGGCGAGAGCGTTGCGAATACCGAGGTTCAGGCCGAGCGCATTGAGCAGGAAGCCGCCGACAAAGGCACCGATGACGCCTGTCACGAGGTAGCGGATCAGCCCGGAGCCGCCGACCAGAACCGACGCCAGCCAGCCCGCGACGAGACCGATCAGCAGAAAGATCACCAGGGCTCGCGTATCGGCGTTCATGAAGCTCTCCGTCGAGCGTTAGCCGGCAACCGCCTGAAAACCGGGCCGCCGTCAGGACATGTACGAGAGAGTCGTGTGAGTCGGGCGGAGCGTAAAGCCGGCTCGAGCCGGCTCCCCACTTCGATACTCACATATGGCAGCGGGCGCCGAGATACTGTTGCAACAGGCCGTTGTATTGTTCGACCTCGGCGCGCTGGGCCGGCGACAGTTTCCCCCCAGAGTTGGCGGCCTCGATGCGCGACGGGACACCGCGCGCGTCCAGCCGGTCGAGTTCGCGGCGCACATCCTGGCAGGATCTGCCCGACGGCAGCGGCGCCGCACCGGGACCACCGCCGGCCTGCTGATTGCCGCCGGCGCAGCCCGCGACGACAAGCGCCGCCAAACCAGCCGTCACAAGCGAGACCCGGCGAGAGCGTGTGGGCGCCATAACATTCCCCCAGTTCGTGTCGTGGCGAGATTCGATCCCTCGCCTTTCATCACAGCCCGGCCGGTGCCGCAAGTCCGGCTGGCCGCGTTGTGGCCTCGATGCCGCACTGCAACCGTTTCGAATACGCCGGGAGTTGCAGCAAGTTATCGCAGCGCGTCAGGTCATGCCTGCGTGTGGCGCAGAGCCGCGCCGCGGACGCAGTGCCGCCCCCCGAACGGCAACGGGGCCGCCTTGCGGCCGCCCCGTGCAAGTACGATCGACAGAACAGCTCACTGAGCCGAGGTCGTGACGACCGCCGACGACATCGGCACCGCCTGGATGGCCGAGCCAAACGAGGGCTTGGCTGCCTGGCCAGCGGCAGCCTGAGCGGCCGGCGCAGCAGCCTTGGCGGTCGCAGCCGTCTGAGCCGCGGCCTTGAGCTGATCCGCATTGAGCGTGGCAGCCTTGGCCGCTGCCGGTGCGGGTGCCGGTGCCGGTGCCGGAGCAGCAGCTGCGGGTGCAGCGGATGCAGCTGCGGTCTTTGCCGCCGGAGCGGGCGCCGCCGCGGCCTTCGCCGGCTGCGCGCCAGTGGCCGGGGCCTGAACCGCCGCCGTCTTGTCGACCTTCTTCGCGGCCTTCTTGGCCGGCTTGGTCACGGTCTTGGCGGCATCCGCCGCCGTTGCCGCGGCCGCCGGAGCAGCCGCCGCAGCCGGTGCACCGGTCGCCACCGGAGCCACAGCCGCTGCTGCGGCATTGGTCACGGCCGGGGCTGCGGCCGCCTGCTGCGGCGTCGACAGCGTCGAGCAGCGCGCCTGGAACTCGGCATTGGCCTTGTCCAGCTCGGTCATCTTGGCGAGCGACGCGCGCTTCACCTGCGCCGTGCTGCCCTTGCCGGCCGAAACCTTCTCGATGCGCTCGGGCGTGCCTTCCTTGCGCAGCGCGTCGATCTTCGACATGAGCGCCACGCACTGCGGATCGACCTTCTGCGCCGGCGTTGCCTTGGCTTCGGCGGTCTCGGTCAGAGACGACGTCGTCAGGCTGTTGGCCAGCAGGTTGCCGTCGTTGGCGCACCCGGCGACCAGCGCTCCGGCCAGCAGCGCCGAAGCCGCTGCCATCATTCGCTTCTGCATGCGAGACTCCCCTCCCGTTGCATCCCCCTCGGGCTCGTCATGTGCCCGGTTGTGGATGCCATTAGAGATGGAATCGGGCGGCCCGCAAGGAACCGCCGGGTAATTGGCGGTTGATCAAGAGCCACATTGCGTCTTTTTGGATACGTTTACTGTGGAAACAGGGAGGACGTGCTTCGCCCGCCACATCGCTGCGCAGGTCACCCGCCCCTGTCAGGGCTCGCGCCGGGCGGTTTCAGGCCAGCGATAGGCGAACGTCAGGTAGAACAGCGCCAGATAGACGGTGACGGCCACGACCCAGCCGATGCCGACGCCGATCTCCTGCTGCGAGATTCCGGCGAGTTGCAGGCCAGGAACGGGGTTGCGGAGGTCCTGCAACGGTACGATCGGCCGCTCGAGCCGGTCCCAGGCTGCGAACAGGCCGTCCTGTATGCGCCCGACCACCGTCGCGGTGCCGCCGAGGAAAACGAGCCCGATCGACATCAGCAGGAACGCCATGGCGCGCAGCATGAAGGGCGCCCTTGCGAGGAAGAAGTAGAGAGCCGCGACGTAACCCGAGACGATGGCGAAGAAGAGCGAGAACACCGTGAGGATCGCCGATATCGCATCGAACAGGTTCTGCAGGATATCGGTCTCGCTCATGCGTTCCCCCCCTGGGTCTCTTGCCCGCCGCACAGCTTTGCGCTGCCCGCGCCCCCGCGCGGCGCAGTTTCAGTGTTCCACCCGCCCCTTGATACGGCCGGACATGTTCGGCGTTTCGGTTGCTGCGATGCTGCGGTCGAAGGCTTCCGCCATCGCCGCCAGCGCCTCGTTCCGCGTCATCTGCCCGTCGAGTTCGACGGCGTGCGCGATATGCTGCGCGATATCGCCGAGCATGCGCCCCCACTCCGAGACATCGTGACTGAAAGTCTCGGGGTTGAAGATCACATGCAGGCCGCCGTCGGCGATCCACCCGCGCAGAACCTCGAACGCCTGCTCGGCGCCATGCACGCCATCGGGCAATTCCAGCTCGAGAACCTCGCTGCCGTCGTTGTCGTCCATGCAGCGTCTCCTACAAACTCTTGGACAGCCGCGGGATACCGCCGTGCAGCGGTATGACCACGATCAGTGCCAACATCAGGAAGGCCATCCAGATGGGGACGGCGAACCACGACAGAGGGTGGCGCCAATAGATGACGTTACGCCGGAGCACGGGGTCCCAGTAGGCGACCCGCTCGGCAACATACTGCAGACCTGCGATGAGCAGCGACAGTGGCGAGGCCATGAGCAGCTTCAAGCCCAGGCGCGGCGATGCGTGCTCATAGATGGTCAGCGGGATACGCCGGGGCCGAGCGCCGGGAGCGACCGCGATCGCCGCGGCGCGGGCCCTCCGGGCAGACGCCTCGCGCTGCTCGCGCACCTTGCGCCGCGCCGCCTCGCCATCCGCTCCGGGCGGGCTCCGAGCCAAGCCATTGGCCATGACGAACCTTCCTCGGCAGCTTGCGCCGACACCATAAGGGCAACCACTGCCCCATGAGCATACACCATCGCACGCGGAAAGCAGACCTTGCCGCCATCCTTAACGGACTGTTGCGCGGCTCTCAGCAGGCTCACCACCCGTAACCGCGCGAAAGCCGATCACCGGCGGCGTGCGCGGATCGAACCACGATGCAGCCACCGAGCGACGATCCTACGCACAAGTCCGCTAACGGAAGTTTGCGCCGATATGAAGGCTGCCACTCAGTGGCGGATGGCGAGGCGATCGGAAGGGTGCACCAGGCCGAGCACGTCGCGGGCGATCTCCTCGACGAGATCGCGGTCCGGCCGCTCGGGCGAGAGCAGCGCGACATCGCGCTGCAGACGTGCGCGCACGGTCTCGAGCCCCTTGATCTCGAACTCCAGAGCGGCGGAGCGGGAGATCAACTTGGAACGGGTCTCGAGACCGTGACGGCCGTACATTGCATGATGGCCGAAATAGCCGGTCATACCCAGGCAGCTAAGCAACACCAGGAGAAGCCTGGACCGGTTTCGCCGATCATGTGATTTGGATTTACGCAGCACTGTGTTCCCACTCGTAGGCGATGCGGAACACGATCGTTCTAAAGGGTACGTCGTTAAGGCCGGGTAAAACGGCGGTTCTTTTTCGCGCCGCCACGCGGATGACGCGATCGGACGGCCTGATGACCTGTCGATTGACCGGGGAGAGACGCATGCGCCTGCTGACCTTGCTGCTTGCGGCACTGATGGCGAGTATCGCCGGGCTGGTGCCGGCGATGGCGGAGACGCGCGTCGCGCTCGTCATCGGCAACGGCGCCTATCGCAACACGACGACGCTGGCGAACCCGCTCAACGACGCCCGCGACGTCTCGGCAGCACTCAAGGCCACCGGGTTCGACGTGGTCGAGGCGCTCGATGCCGACAAGCCCGGGATCGACGCGGCGTTGCGCAGCTTCACCGACAAGCTGACCGGCGCCGAGGTGGCGCTGTTCTTCTATGCGGGGCATGGGCTGCAGGTCGGCGCCGAGAACTACCTCGTGCCGGTCGATGCCAAACTGGAGCGCGAGCGCGATCTCGAGTTCGAGGCGGTGCGCCTCAACTTCGTCATGCGCCAGATGGAGATCGAGCGCGAGGGCAAAACCTCGATCATCATTCTCGACGCCTGCCGCGACAATCCGCTGGCGCGCAACCTCGCCCGCTCGATGGGCACGCGCTCGACGAGTGTCGGGCGCGGTCTCGCCGCTGCCGCGACAGGGCTCGGGACGTTCGTCGCCTACGCGACGCAGCCGGGCAACGTCGCCCTCGACGGGACCGAGCGCAACTCGCCGTTCACGTCGGCGCTGCTGAAGCACATGCGCGCCATGGATCTGATGTGGGATCAGCGCGAGCATCT
>CALFEM010000173.1 GCA_937950105.1 uncultured Alphaproteobacteria bacterium
TACGAGATGCCTAAGTGACTGGAGTTCAGACGTGTGCTCTTCCGATCTTGCCTCACTGCCCCTGGCGAGAACGCGCTGTGGTTCATGTACGAGCCGCTGCTGATGTCGAAGCAGGCGTTCGAGAGCCTCAACGAGGCGCAGAAGAAGGCGGTTCTCGATGCCGGAAAGAAGGCGGAGACCTACTTCGTCGGTGAGGCGAAGAAAGGCGATGCCAAGATGATCGAGGCCTTCAAGAAGGCCGGCGTCGAAGTCGTCGAGATGTCGAAGGCCGACTACGATGCGTGGCTCAAGGTCGCCGAGACCTCCGCCTACAAGAAGTTCAACGACGACGTGAAGGGCGGCAGCGATCTCATCAAGAAGGCCCTCGAGGTGAAGTGATGGCCGGTCGCGATGACGCGGCCGACAAGGGGGCGGGCGGTTCGGCCGCCACCCCCGACGCTGCCGTGATCGAGGCGCTCGCGAATGCGGGTGTGGAGATCGAAGGCGTCACGCACACCACGCACAAGGCCGTCCGGCATCCCGTCGTACGTATCATCGAAGCCATCACGGCGGCGTTTGGCGTCATCGCAGGCCTGCTACTGATCGCCGCGACGGTTGTCGTCTGCCAGATGATCTTCGTTCGCTCCGTGCTCAAGTGGTCGACGATCTGGCAGACAGACTTCGTGGTCTATTCAGCGACCGGCGCGATCTTCCTCGGTGCCGCCTACGTGCTCTCGCAGAAGGGTCACGTCGGCGTCGACTTCATCCAGTCGGGCTTGAGGGGCGGCGTGCGCCGCACGGTCGATCGCATAGGGATGCTCGCAGGCTTCCTGTTCTGCGCGGTGCTCGCGTATTCGAGCTGGCACTATTTCCACGAGGCGCTGACACAGGAATGGCGCACCGAGACGGTGTGGGCCATCCCGCTGTGGATCCCGACGCTGCCGCTGCCACTCGGCTTCGGTCTGCTTTGCCTTCAGTACGTCGCCGAGTTCATCAAGTACGAGGGGCAACGCTCATGACACCCGTTCTCGCCGGCACCCTGCTCCTTCTCGCGCTGCTCGTCCTGCTTGCGACCGGCATGCCGATCGCCTTCGCACTCGGTCTCGCAGCCCTCGGCGGCCTGCTGTTCGCCCGCGGGCCGGGTGTTACCGACGTGCTCGCCGAAACGATCTTCGGCGGCATCGCCAATCTCGCCTACGTTTCGATCCCGATGTTCGTTCTGATGGGGGCCGCGGTCGCTGCAACTCCAGCCGGCCGTGACCTCTATGGCGCGCTCGACCGCTGGCTCGGCCGCGTTCCCGGCGGGCTCGTGCTGTCGAATATCGGTGCCTGCGCGGTGTTCGCCGGCATGACCGGCTCGTCGCCCGCGACCTGCGCCGCCATCGGCAAGATGGGCATCCCCGAGATGATGAAGCGGGGCTATCCGGCGTCCGTCGCCACGGGATCGATCGCGGCCGGCGGAACGCTCGGCATCCTCATTCCGCCGTCGGTGACGATGATCGTCTACGGCATCGCCACGGAAACCTCGATCGGCCGGCTGTTCCTCGCCGGCGTGATGCCCGGCCTCATGCTCACCGTGATGTTCATGGCCTGGGCGCTCTACGACTGCTGGCGCAAGGGCTATCGCTTCGACGATGCCGGCCGCCGCTTTTCTTTGGCCGAGAAGTTCGCCGCGCTGCCGCGTGTGCTGCCCTTCATCATCATCATCGCCGGCACGCTTTACGTGCTCTACGGCGGCATCGCGACGCCATCGGAGGCGGCCGGCGCCGGCGCACTCATCACGCTCGTCACCGTGACGGTGATCTACCGGCTGTTCACGCTCAAATCGCATCTCGGCATCTTCCAGTCGACGATGAAGGAAAGCGTGATGATCATGATGATCATGGCGGCGGCGGAACTGTTCGCCTTCGCGCTGTCGTCGCTGTTCATCACGCAGACGGTGGCGCAGACCATCGCCGGGCTCGGTGTCAACAAGTGGGTACTGCTGGGAATCGTCAACGTCTTCCTGCTCGTCTCCGGCATGTTCCTGCCGCCGGTCGCGATCATCGTCATGGCGGCGCCGCTGCTGTTCCCGATCATCGTAAACGCCGGCTTCGATCCCTACTGGTTTGCGGTAATCCTGACCATCAACATGGAGATCGGCCTCATCACGCCGCCGGTCGGTCTCAACCTGTTCGTTCTCAATGCGATCGCGCCCGCCATACCGACGCGCGAGGTGCTGTGGGGCGCGTTGCCCTATGTGCTCGTGATGATGCTCGGCATCGTCATTCTCTGCATCTTTCCCGAGATCGCGACGTGGCTGCCGAACTACGTCATGGGACCGGTTCAGTAGGGGAGCACCAGACCATGATCGACGATCCAGCAAAAGCTCCGGAGTCCGCGTGGGGTGCGCGGCAGTGGATCGAGAACCTGCGGCGCGCTGTCGGGCTCGCCACGGTTCCGGCCGCCGGCACCGGACCTGAGCTGCAGTTCTCCGATCGCGTGCGCGCTCTCGCCGATGCCCTTTTGTCGGAGCGCGGCGAAGTGTTCGGCACGGTGATCGCCCACGATCTGAACCGGGCCATCCGCGAGGCGACACCGCAGGAGCTGTTCGCGTTCCTGCATCTCGTCGCCCACCGGTACGGCCCGGACGTGAAGCGTGTCGCCGCCGCTGCCGATGCCTGGCGCAAGGACGCTTCGCCGCAGCACCTCGCGGAGTTGACCGAAGCGGTGGAACCGCCGCGTCAGGAGTTGTTTCGCCGTCTCAACATGGCGCCGGGCGGCACCGGTACGCTGGTGCGTCTCCGCGAGTTCCTGCTCGATCAGCTCTCCGCGAACCCGGATCTGAAGCCCGTCGACGACGACCTCAAGCATCTGTTCGCATCGTGGTTCAATCGCGGCTTCCTGCAGTTGCGGCGCATCGACTGGGATACGCCCGCATCGATCCTCGAGAAGCTCATCGCCTACGAGGCGGTGCACGCCATCGACGGCTGGGACGACTTGAGACGGCGGCTGGCCACCGACCGGCGCTGCTTCGCGTTCTTCCACCCGGCCCTGCGTGACGATCCGCTGATCTTCATCGAGGTGGCGCTGGTGGACCAGTTGTCGGAGCGCATCGAGCCGATCATTCGCGCTGCCATGCCGCCCGACGCCCTTTCGGACAAGCGACCGCCACCGACGACCGCGATCTTCTACTCGATCTCGAACTGTCAGCCGGGCCTCAAGGGCGTCTCGTTCGGTAACTTCCTCATCAAGCAGGTCGCCGCCGACCTCGCCCGTGAACTGCCGACGCTGACGACGTTCTCGACGCTGTCGCCGATCCCGACGCTGCGCAAGTGGGTTCGCCAGTCGAGTGCATCGCTCGATCGCCACCTGCCCGCCGAACTGGCTCAGCGCGTGCTCGAGCAGTCGAAGGCGGAAACTCTCGCCGATGGCATCGAGCGGCTGGCTGCGGTGGGCAGCGTTGACGACCTCGCTAATGCACAACTGCTGCGGGACGTCCTGCTCAGGCTCGGCGCGCGCTACGTCGCCGGCGTCGGGCTCGACCACGGTCCGCGCGATCCCGTCGCCCGCTTTCATCTCGGCAACGGCGCCCGCGTCGAACGCGTGAACTGGATGGCCGACCTGTCGGCGAAGGGGCTGCGCGACTCCTACGGGCTGATGGTGAACTACCTCTACGATCTCGCATCCATCGAAGCCAATCACGAGGCGTTCGCCAACCGCCGTCCCATCGCGGTCTCGAATCGTGTCGCCGCGCTCATGCGAGATGGCGCGACACCCGGCCGCTCTCGCTCGCTGATCGGGCCCGCCGATGCCGCCACGACACGTCGGGGCACCTGACGCGTCGTGCCGAAGCCACTCATCCGATACGAAGCCGGGATGCGCTGACGAAGCCGTCATCCGCCCGAAGGAAGAACATCATGAACCAGAATCTCTACGCCGCCATCGCACGCGCCAACAACGACAGCGACGCCGTGTTCGCACACTTGCCCGACGGGCGCCGATACACCTATCGCGACGTCGACGAGGTCTCGGCCCGCTTTGCCAATGCGCTGGTCGCGCTCGGCGTCGTCCCCGGCGATCGCGTCGCGGTGCAGGTCGAAAAGAGTATCGAGGCGCTGATGCTGTATCTCGGCACCGTGCGTGCGGGCGCGGTGTTTCTGCCGCTCAACACCGCGTATACCGCGGCGGAGATCGAGTATTTTCTTGGCGATGCGGAACCGCGCGTCTTCGTCTGCGATCCGGCGCGCGCCGCCGAGCTGGCGCCGAGCGCGGACAAGGCCGGCGCGAAGCTCGAAACACTCGGCGTGTGGTCGTCGCACGCGACCTCGGCCGGAACGCTTTCGGATCGCGCGCTCGCCGCGCCAGCGAGCTTCGACACTATCGCCCGCGCCGAAGATGATCTGGCGGCGATCCTCTATACGTCAGGCACGACGGGGCGCTCCAAGGGCGCCATGCTGACGCAGCGGAATCTCCAGTCGAATGCGCTGGCGCTGATCGAGACGTGGCGCTTCACGAAGAACGACGTGCTGCTGCACGCGCTGCCGATCTTCCACACGCACGGTCTGTTCGTCGCCACCAACGTCGTGCTGTTCTCCGGCGCTTCGATGATCCTGCTGCCGCGCTTCGACATCAATGAGATGTTCCGCCACCTGCCGCGCGCGACGACCATGATGGGCGTGCCGACGTTCTACACCCGCATGCTGCAGGATCAGCGGCTGACGCCGGAAGCGACCAGCCACATGCGGCTGTTCATCTCGGGCTCGGCTCCGCTGCTCGCGGAGACGCATCGCGAATGGAAGGCGCGCACGGGCCACGCGATCCTCGAGCGCTACGGCATGACGGAAACCAACATGCTGACGTCCAACCCCTATAGCGGCGATCGCGTCGCCGGATCGGTCGGCCTGCCGCTGCCGGGCGTCGAGGTGCGCATCGCCGATCCCGAGACCGGCGCCCTTCTTGCGACCGGCGAGGTCGGCATGATCGAGGTGCGCGGCCCCAACGTCTTCAAGGGCTACTGGCGCATAGATCGGAAGAGCGTCGTGTAGGGAAAGAGTGTAGATCTCGGTGGT
>CALFEM010000174.1 GCA_937950105.1 uncultured Alphaproteobacteria bacterium
TTCTGCGACCGCATCATGGCGCTCGGCTTCTTCCACGCGTTCAAGGCCGGCATCTCGTTCGGCAAGGACGACATGGTGGTGCCGAGCTCGAAGTGGAAGCTGGTCGAGCAGACCCGCGAGCAGGCCAAGGAGTTCGAGCAGCAGTACAACGACGGCCTGATCACCCAGGGCGAGAAGTACAACAAGGTGGTCGACGCCTGGTCGAAGTGCACCGATCAGATCGCCAAGGAGATGATGGACCGCATCTCGGCAGTGAAGAAGGACGACAAGGGCCGCGACCGTCCGATCAACTCGATCTACATGATGAGCCATTCGGGTGCGCGCGGTTCGCCGACGCAGATGAAGCAGCTCGCCGGCATGCGCGGCCTGATGACCAAACCGTCGGGCGAGATCATCGAGACGCCGATCATCTCGAACTTCAAGGAAGGCCTGTCGGTGCTCGAGTACTTCAACTCGACGCACGGCGCCCGCAAGGGTCTCGCCGACACGGCTCTGAAGACGGCCAACTCTGGCTACCTGACGCGCCGTCTCGTCGACGTCGCCCAGGACGCCATCATCTTCGAGCCGGACTGCGGCACCGACAAGGGCATCAAGGTTCAGGCGGTGGTGGACGCCGGCCAGGTGATCGTGAGCCTCGCGGCGCGCGTGCTCGGCCGCACCGCGCAGGAGGACGTCACAAACCCGGCGACGGGCGAGGTCATCGTGCCGGCTGGCGAGCTGATCGAGGAGCGTCACGCCGAGGCCATCGGCAAGGCCGAGGTGCAGGAAGTCCGCATCCGCTCGGTGCTGACGTGCGAGACCGTCACCGGCGTCTGCGCCAAGTGCTACGGCCGCGATCTCGCGCGCGGCACACCCGTCAACATCGGTGAGGCTGTCGGCGTCATCGCCGCGCAGTCGATCGGCGAGCCGGGCACGCAGCTCACCATGCGCACGTTCCACATCGGCGGTACGGCGCAGGTGGTCGACACCTCGTTCATCGAGTCGAACTTCAACGGCACCGTGCGTATCAGGAACCGCCAGGTGGTGAAGGATACGCAGGGCCGTCTCGTCTCGATGGGCCGCAACATGGCGATCGTCATCGTCGACCAGGGCGGCAAGGAGCTGGCGGCGCACAAGCTGCCGTACGGCGCGCGCCTGCACGTCGACGAGGGCGATACCATCAAGCGCGGCGCCAAGCTGGCGCAGTGGGATCCCTACACGCGTCCGATCCTCACCGAGGTCGACGGCGTCGTCGAGTTCGAGGATCTGATCGAGGGTGCCTCGGTGCGCGAGCAGACCGACGAGGTCAAGGGCTCGACCAACCGCGTCATCGTCGACTGGCGGGCGACGCCGCGCGGTGCCGAGCTCAAGCCGGCGATCGTCGTCAAGGACGAGAAGGGCAAGCCGATCAAGGTGGCGCGTGGCGGCGATGCCCGCTACCTGCTGCCGGTCGATGCCATTCTCTCGGTCGACCTCAAGGCGAAGGTGAAGGCCGGCGACGTGCTCGCGCGTATCCCGGTCGCCTCGGCCAAGTCCGGCGACATCACCGGCGGTCTGCCGCGTGTCGCCGAACTGTTCGAGGCCCGCCGTCCGAAGGATCACGCGATCATCGCCGAGATCTCGGGCACCATCGAGTTCGGCAAGGACTACAAGAACAAGCAGCGCATCACCATCCGTCCGGACGATGAGAACGCCGAACCGGTCGAGTACCTGATCCCGCGCGGCAAGGCGCTGGCCGTGCAGAACGGCGACCACATCGAGCGTGGCGATTATGTCTACGACGGCCACCCGGCTCCGCACGACATTCTCGCCATCAAGGGCGTCGAGGAACTGGCGGCCTACCTCATCAACGAGATCCAGGACGTCTATCGTCTGCAGGGCGTGACCATCAACGACAAGCACATCGAGGTTATCGTCAAGCAGATGCTGCAGAAGGTGGAGATCACCGACGGCGGCGAGACCGATCTGATCAAGGGCGAGCAGGTCGACCGCCTCGAGTACGACCAGATCAACGCCGCGGCAGAGAAGGCCGGCAAGCGTATCGCCACGGCAACCCCGGTGCTGCTCGGCATCACCAAGGCCTCGCTGCAGACGCGGTCGTTCATCTCGGCGGCGTCGTTCCAGGAGACCACGCGCGTGCTCACCGATGCGGCCGTGAACGGCAAGTCGGACACGCTCGACGGCCTCAAGGAGAACGTCATCGTCGGCCGCCTGATCCCGGCCGGCACCGGCGGCATGCTGCGCCGTATGCGCAAGATCGCGACGCATCGCGACGAGCTGATCGCCAAGGAGAAGGCCAAAGCCGACGCCGAGCGGGCTCTCGCCGGCCCGGCCGAGGAAGGCCCGCGCCGCCGCCGCCGTCCCATGGACGAAACGGCGATGTGAGCCCCGTCCGGACATTGTTGCCACAACTCGAAAGGCGGCCGTTTGCGACGGCCGCCTTTCGTGCGATTGGCTGTCCCTGAGCCCCCGTTTCGAGGGGTGGACTGCGCGACGAAGCAGCGCATGGGCCGTCGCCGGGCAGGTCCGCAGACGCTGCAGAAACCCTTGTGAATGGCGCACTTCTCGCGCGCCACCTGCGCGCGGTCAGCGGCGTCGGCGATCGTGCGGCGAAAGGCGGAGATGCCTTTCTCTTTTTTTAATATGCCCCGGTTGACCGCAGCGCACGCGCTGTATATAGGTTCGCTCACTCTCACGAAACGCCGTAGGTCGTTTCCCGCGCCTCAGTCTGGCGCGCGCTGGACCTAGACGGTTTCGTTCGAAAGCAGAGGACATTTTCGGACCATGATCTTCGGCCGCGAAGGCAGGAAGATCCTATGGTTTTTTCGTGCCGGGATCCTGCCGCAATGCAGGAGCTCGGCAGTTTCGGCTTGGCGCACGGCATCCATCGCGATGCGCGCGCACGTGGAATGGACGAGGCGTATGCCGACTATTCAGCAGTTGATCCGGAAGCCGCGGGTGGCGAAGACCTACCGCGAGAAGTCGCGCCACATGGAAGCCTGCCCGCAGAAGCGCGGCGTGTGCACCCGTGTCTACACGACGACCCCGAAGAAGCCGAACTCGGCGCTTCGCAAGGTCGCCAAGGTGCGCCTGACAAACGGCTTCGAGGTCATCGGCTACATCCCGGGCGAAGGCCATAATCTGCAGGAGCACTCGGTGGTGCTGATCCGCGGCGGCCGCGTTAAGGACTTGCCGGGCGTTCGCTATCACATCATCCGCGGCGTGCTCGATACGCAGGGCGTGGCCAAGCGCCGTCAGCGCCGCTCGAAGTACGGCGCCAAGCGTCCGAAGTGATCGCCGCGCGCGGTCCCCCCCGGTGTCTGGCCGGGGTTTCGTCCAACAGGTTTACGCTGCAAAGCGACACGTAAAGGAACGGCTCCATGTCCCGTCGTCACAGTGCCCAGAAGCGCGAAGTGAACCCGGACCCGAAGTTCGGTGACATCGTCGTCACGAAGTTCATGAACGCGGTTATGCGCGACGGCAAGAAGTCGGCTGCCGAAACCATTGTGTACGGCGCCTTCGAGAAGATGGAGTCGAAGGCGAAGTCGGACCCAGTGCAACTGTTCCGCCAGGCGCTCGACAACGTCATGCCGTCGGTCGAGGTTCGCTCGCGGCGCGTCGGCGGCGCCACCTATCAGGTGCCGGTCGAAGTCCGTTCGGAGCGCCGTCAGGCGCTCGCCATCCGCTGGCTCATCACGGCGGCCCGCAATCGCAACGAGAACACCATGGTCGAGCGGCTGTCCGGCGAACTGCTGGACGCTGCCAACAACCGCGGCACAGCGGTGAAGAAGCGCGAGGACACGCACAAGATGGCGGAAGCCAACCGCGCCTTCTCGCACTACCGCTGGTAACGGACCGACCGGAGCATCCACATGGCCCGCGAATACCCCATTCAGGACTACCGTAACTTCGGCATCATGGCCCACATCGACGCGGGCAAGACGACGACGACGGAACGCATCCTGTTCTACACCGGCATCTCGCACAAGATCGGCGAAGTGCACGACGGCGCTGCGACCATGGACTTCATGGAGCAGGAGGCCGAGCGCGGCATCACCATCACGTCGGCCGCGACGACCTGTTTCTGGCAGGGCCGCGACGGCAAGAAGCGCCGCCTGAACATCATCGACACCCCAGGCCACGTCGACTTCACCATCGAAGTCGAGCGTTCGCTGCGCGTGCTCGACGGCGCCGTCACCGTGCTCGACAGCAACCAGGGCGTCGAGCCGCAGACCGAGACGGTGTGGCGCCAGGCCGACAAGTACAACGTGCCGCGCATCATCTTCGCCAACAAGATGGATAAGACGGGCGCGGACTTCTACATGTGCGTCCAGGACATCAAGGACAAGCTCGGCGCGCGCCCGGTTCCGATCCAGCTGCCGATCGGCGCCGAGAGCGATTTTGCCGGCGTCATCGACCTGATCGAGATGCAGGGCATCATCTGGGATGGCGACGACAAGGGCGCTTCGTACAAGAAGGTTCCGATTCCGGCCGATCTGGCCGACAAGGCGGCCGAGTATCGCGCAGCCATGATCGAGGCGGCCGTCGAAATGGACGACGCTGCGATGGAAGCCTATCTCGAGGGCACCGAGCCGGACGCCGACACGCTGCGCGCGCTGCTGCGCAAGGGCACCATCACCGGCGCATTCTATCCGATGCTGTGCGGTTCGGCCTTCAAGAACAAGGGTGTGCAGCCGCTGCTCGACGCCGTCGTCGACCTGTTGCCGTCGCCGCTCGATCGCGAAGCCTACACCGCGATCGACGCCAAGACCGGTGAGCCGGCCGTGCGCAAGCCGTCGGATGCCGAGCCGCTCGCCATGATCGCCTTCAAGATCATGAACTTCGAGCACGTCGGCTCGATCACCTTCTGCCGCATCTACTCGGGCAAGCTCGAACAGGGCATGGCGCTCGCCAACACCACGCGCGACAAGAAGGAGCGCGCCGGCCGCATGTATCTCATGCACGCCGCCGACCGCGAGGAGATCAAGGAAGCTTTCGCGGGCGACATCGTCGCCCTGCAGGGGCTCAAGGATACCCGCACGGGTGAAACG
>CALFEM010000175.1 GCA_937950105.1 uncultured Alphaproteobacteria bacterium
ATACGAGCTGCCTAAGTGACTGGAGTTCAGACGTGTGCTCTTCCGATCTATCCAGAATGAAGTGCTGAGCGAGCGCGAGATGCTCGGCATCGGCATCGTGCTGATGGTCGCCGGTGTCGCGCTCGGGCTTGCCATCGTGTGGCTCACCGGGCCGATGCTTCTGCTGCTCGGCATCGCCGGCACGCTGCTGGCGATCCTTTATTCGTCACCACCTTGCCTCGCCTGTCGTGGCCTCGGCGATCTCGTCATCGGTGTGTGCTTCGGTATCCTGCCGGTGGCCGGGACGACGCTGATCCTGACGGGGGGGGTGCCGGAAGCGGCGTGGTGGCTCGGCGGCGTCATCGCCTGCTTCGTCGCCGCAATTCTCTGGGTCAATTCGATACCCGACATCGCCGCCGATCGCGCCGCGGGCAAGATGACGCTGCCCGCGCGCCTCGGCGCGACCAGAGCGGCACTGGTGTTCCCGCTGTGGTTCCTCGCCGGTTTCGTCATCCTGCTGCTGTCGCCGCTGCCGCGTGAGACGTGGGTCGCGCTGTTGGCGGCGGTACCGGCCGTGATTGCGTCGCGCGCGGCGATCGCCGGCCAGCTCATTCCGGCAATGCCGTTGACGATCATGACGCACGCCGCGGTCTCGGTGCTGCTGACGGCGGGACTGCTCGCGGCCAAGTGCCTCGCTTGACGCAGCCGGTGTACTCAGCGTTGTTCCGGTTCAGACAGCTGCCGGCGACCGCCATCGGCTGTCTTCTGCGCCATCGCCTTGACGAGCAGCAGCGCCTCGACCGAATCCCAGTCAGCCGCCCCCTGGATGCGGCCGAGTTCGCGGCCATCGGCGTCGATCAGGATCGATGTCGGCGCACCCGCCACACCGAGAGCTTTGGCCGCTGTCATGTCCGGGTCGAGCAGTAGCGGCAAGTCGGCGAGATCGAGGCGGGCGAGGAATGCGATCGCATCGCTCGAAGTCTTGTCGATGCTGAGCGTGACGACCGCGAGGCCATCCGCCGCAAAGCGGGTCCGCAGCCGGTCGAGTGCGGGCATCTCGTCGCGGCATGGCGCGCACCAGCTCGCCCAGACGTTGAGCAGCAGCAAGCGTCCGCGCCACGCCGCGAGCGAGGTCGGCTGGCCGCCAGCCACCGCGATGCGAAGATCGGGCACGGGACGGGGCGCATCGAGAAACGTGAACCTGCGCATGGCCCCCTGGCTCAGGCGGGCGAGCATGCTCCTGTCGGCGAGCGTAGCGGCCGTTGCGTCGTGCACGGCGCGGGCTGGCGGCTCTGAAGCCTGGCTGTCGCCACGACCCTCGGCGCGTGCACTACCGGCGAACACCACAAGCATCGCAGCGAGGACGAGACCCGGGACGAGTTCTGAGATGAGCGTGTTCCTTCTTTACTTTGCCGACGCGCTTTGGAGCAGTTCTGGCAAGCCTTCGCACAGAGGCGCCAGTGCCGCAATCAAAGCTGCAATGGGGGCCCGGGCGGTGCCAACCCGGCAGTTCCGCTTTCATCCTTGAGCATAACGCCCGTGACCTGCCGCTGGAGTGCTGCCTGTACAAGCCACGCGAGATTGGCGGCGGCGGTGGCGGGCGCCAGACCGGCAGGGCGGATGTTCGAGATACAGTTGCGTTCGGCGTCCGTGCGGCCGATGCGTGGTGCGAACGTGAGATACACGCCAAGGCTGTCAGCAGCCGAAAGGCCCGGCCGCTCGCCGATCATCACGGCGACGAGCCGTGCGCCCAAAAGTGCGCCGATCTCGTCGCCCAAGGCAACGCGGGCGCCTTCAGCAATCGCAACTGGACCGAGCGTCAGACCAAGGGCTGCGATGTGCGGCAGCAGCGCGCCGGCGAGCACGGCAGCATGCGCGGTAACGGCGGTCGCCGAGAGACCGTCACCGACGACCAGCACCAGATCGAACGAGCGACCTTGCGCCGCGTGTGTCACGCGCTCGACCGATGCCTCGTCGAGACGTCGGCCGAGATCAGGACGCCGCAGGAACGTGGTCCGGTCCGGCGCCCGGCTCTCCACGTCGATGGTGTCGAGTCCGAGCTGGTGCAAACGGCCGGCCAGTTCACGGCGGTCGAGACGGGCAAGCACGGCATCGCGCGCCTGCGCGTGTGCCAGCGCGAACGACAGCACTTCACGCGTCGGCAATGACGCACCAGCGCGGCCCAGGGCGATCCGCGCCATCGTCCATGCGCCGAGATTGCTCCAGGGATCG
>CALFEM010000176.1 GCA_937950105.1 uncultured Alphaproteobacteria bacterium
GAAGCCGGCTGCCGGCAAGTCGAAAGCCGCCGCACCGAAGGCCGCCGTCAAGGAAGCTCCGAAGCCGGCCGCCAAGCCGGTCGCGGCTGCGGCCAAGCCGGTGCACGCCACCAAGCCTGCTGCTCCTGCCGCCGCCAAGCCTGCCGCCGAGCCGCAGAAGCCTGTCACGAAGCCGGTCGTCGCTCCGGTCGCGGCCAAGCCTGCTGCCGCGAAACCTGTTGCGTCGGCGCCGAAGCCGGCGGGCGTGGTTGCTGCCGCCCCGGTAGCCAAACCGCAGCCGCAGCGCGCGGTCGCCGCGTCGGTCGCCACGGCCGCGAACCAGAAGCTGTCGGCCCCGGTGCCGGGCGCGGTCGCCGCGAAGGCCGCCGTGGCCGCCGCGAAGCCGGCCGCCAAGCCTGTCGAGAAGAAGCCCGTCGGCCAGCGCCACGGCTTCAAGATGAACGAGCATATCGTTTATCCGGCGCACGGCGTCGGCCGCATCATCGGCATCGAGGATCAGGAAATCGCGGGCATGTCGCTCGAGCTGTTCGTGATCACCTTCGAGAAGGAGAAGCTGACGCTGCGCGTGCCGACCGGCAAGCTCGAGAGCGTCGGCATGCGCAAGCTTGCCGAGGAAAGCGTGGTCCGCAAGGCCATGGAGACGCTGAAGGGCCGCGCCCGCATCAAGCGCACCATGTGGAGCCGCCGCGCGCAGGAATACGTCGCCAAGATCAACTCTGGCGATCTCGTCTCGATCGCCGAGGTGGTGCGCGACCTGTATCGGTCCGAGGCGCAGCCCGAGCAGTCGTACTCCGAGCGTCAGCTCTATGAGGACGCGCTCGATCGCATGGCGCGTGAGATCGCGGCCGTCGAGAAGCTCGACGAGCGCGGTGCCGTTCAGCGCATCACCGACGTGCTGTCGAAGAGCGCACGCGGCCGCCGCGCCGCCGCCGAGAGCGAGGGCGAGGCCGAGGGCGAGTCGGAAGCCGAGGCCGAGGCGGCGTGATCGCCACCGGCAGACGCGGATGGAAAATCACGATAGGGCTCGCGGCGACCGCTGCGGGCCCTTTTTGTTTGTGCGGGCGGGCCCGCACGTCCGGCGCACTGGCGCCGGGGCCCCTCGGGCCCTGAAACGGCTTCGCCGTTTGAAGAGGAGAGCGCGCCCCGATCGTCGCGCGTCCCTGTCACGCGCGACGTGAATCGGCGGCGTCACTAAAGCGGCGTCACTAAAGATGCTGGCGGGCGCGCATGAAGGCGGCGATTTCGCGAACGGCATTCGAACCGTCGAAGACGGCCAGAGCGAGCTGACCGAGCAGCACCAGCACCAACCCGCCTACAATCGTGGAGATTGCTGCCAGCACCACGACGCCTGCGCCGAGCTGCGCGACGTCGGGGGGCAACGCAAACACGCCGACGACGATGGACGCGAGCCCCGCCGCCACCACCAGCCAGCCGAGCCACACGAACACACGCGCCATGAAGCGACCGCCGCGATACTTCGGCGCCGGCGCATAGGCATCCGCTTCGGCGATCTCACGCGCGCGCCGCGTCACCACGTCGGGCAGGCGCAACGGATCGCCGTGTCCGGCATCGCTCGCCGGCGCGGCCGGCTCGGTTGCGACCGGTGTGCGCTGCGCCGCTTCTGCCGGCATGCTCTGCGCCGGCGCCAGCTTGAGGCGGGCGAGATCGCCGAGCACGATGCGCTGTGCGGCGGGCGCGGTCTGGCCCTGTGCAGGAGCGCTTGCGGGGTACTGTGCGAAACCTGAGCCTCCAGTCGCGTAAGGCTGGTTGCGTGCGCCTTCGGCGCTGTGCGCGGCTGCCGCGCCGGGCGGCCAGTTGGCTTTGGCTGCGCGTCCGCCGCCCGGAGCAGGCTGAGCGGCTGTGGCTGCTTCCGCCGGCCGCTGGACCGCGCCGATGCGGACAAGACCACCGCGCGCCGCTTCAGCCTCGGGCGTTTCGGGAAAGGCCTCGGCAACGTAGTGATAGTACTGGGCCGCGCGATCCCGCTCTCCGCCCTGCTCGGCGCGGTATCCGGCATCGAGATACTGAGCGGCCGTGTAGCCCTGGGAATCGCTCGTCATCGCTTTGCCAATACATTCCGTCGGCGCACGGTGGCGACGGCAATAATCATCGGCTCAAGCAATAGCACGAACAGGCACGTGCAATAGTGACGTGACGCAAGCATCACTTTCGTCCTTGGTCGTCACGCGACACCACGGATACGCCGCGCGTGGCGTCCGCCATGGCGCTCGAGATCGCCGGGCTCGTCGACGTCGTCCAGCGTGGCGGCTTCGGAAACGGTGCGCCCGCCGAGATTGGCGAGGGTATCGGCGCATGCATGCCGGGACGACCAGCGCACGCCAGCGAACGGACGCGGCGTGCGAGGCATGCGGCGCGCGCCGATCAGCCAGTAGCCGCCGTCGCAAGCGGGTCCGATGACGGTATCGGCCTTGCCGAGCCGGGCGAGCGCGTCGGCGATGTGACGCGCAGATACATCGGGGATGTCGGAGCCAATGATGAGGACCGGGCCCCTCGGGGCGTGGTCGAGCACGCGCTGCATGCGCCGGCCGAGATCGCCGCGCCCCTGTGTCATGCGCGCGATGTGCGCTGGCCACGAGCGGCCGGCGCGCGCGATGTCGGGCGAAACCGCGAGCATCAGCTGCCAGCGCGGATCCGCAGCGAGCCGCGCGATCAGGTTCGCTGTCGCCGTGCGATAGAAGCGGCACGCCTGCACCGCGCCGATGCCGCGCGCGAGCCGCGTCTTGACGCGGCCCGCCACGGGTTCCTTGACCATCACCACGACACGCGGAAACCACGCCCCGCGCGAGCGAGCGGGTTGCGCGCGCCGTTCAGGCGACCGGCACGAAGGCGTAGCCATCGCCGTCCTTCTCGATGCGGCCGGCGCCCGGAATGCCATAGTGGTAGCCGGTGATGACGGCCTTGTCGGCGATGGCGCGATCGAACATGCGGCGGCGGTTCGTCTCTGCCTTCTGCGGGTCGGCGTCGAAGGCCGCGTGCCAGCCGGGATTGCGCACGAACAGTGCCGGAATGTTGGTGATGTCGGCGAGCACGATCAACTGGTCGTTAGATCGGAAGAGCACACGTCTGAACTCCAGTCACTTAGGCATCTCGT
>CALFEM010000177.1 GCA_937950105.1 uncultured Alphaproteobacteria bacterium
CTGTTCTGGTTCTTCGGCCACCCGGAGGTCTACATCCTCATTCTCCCGGGCTTCGGCATGATCAGCCAGATCGTCTCGACGTTCTCGCGCAAGCCCGTGTTCGGCTACCTCGGCATGGCCTACGCCATGGTCGCCATCGGTCTCGTCGGCTTCATCGTGTGGGCGCACCACATGTACACCTCGGGCATCTCGGTCAACACGCAGGCCTACTTCGTGTTCGCCACCATGGTGATCGCGGTGCCGACTGGCGTGAAGATCTTCTCGTGGATCGCGACCATGTGGGGCGGCTCGATCCAGTTCCGCCTGCCCATGATCTGGGCTCTCGGCTTCATCTTCCTGTTCACGGTCGGCGGCGTGACGGGCGTGATGCTGGCCAACGCCGGTGTCGATCGCGCGCTCCACGACACCTACTACGTCGTCGCGCACTTCCACTACGTGCTGTCGCTCGGCGCCGTGTTCTCGATCTTCGCGGCCTACTACTACTGGTTCCCGAAGATGACGGGCTACATGTACTCCGACTTCTGGGGCAAGCTGCACTTCTACACCACGTTCATCGGTGCCAACGTGCTGTTCTTCCCGCAGCACTTCCTCGGTCTCGCCGGCATGCCGCGCCGCTACGCCGACTATCCGGATGGCTTCGCCTTCTGGAACAAGGTGTCGTCGTACGGCAGCTACATCACGGCTCTCGGCACTCTGTTCTTCTTCATCGGCGTGTTCGTCGCCCTCGCGCGCAAGCAGAAGGTCGGCGACAACCCGTGGGGCGTCGGCGCCACCACGCTGGAGTGGACGCTGCCGTCGCCGCCGCCGTTCCACCAGTTCGAGACGCTGCCGCGCATCACGGGTGGTGATCACCACTGAGACTGAACGGGTGGCGGGCGCTTCGTGCTCGCCACCCGGTCGACCGTGGCGGCCGGTTCGCGCCGGCGTTGCCGTGACAGGTCCGGGGGAAGGCGAGGGATGCGGCGTGTCCCGCACCTCGTCGCCGGGGGCTCGCCTCCGCGCTCAAAAGAGAAAAAGACGAAGGTATGTCGGGAACGACCATCGAAGCCCAAGCCGGTGAACGGGCGCTACTCAACGAGCCGACGGTCGGCGATTACGTCGCGTTGCTGAAGCCGCGCGTGATGTCGCTGGTCGTGTTCACGGCTCTGGTCGGCATGGTCGCCGCGCCGGTCAGCATTCATCCTGTGCTCGCGGCCATCGCGCTGCTCATGATCGCGGTCGGCGGCGGTGCGTCGGGCGCCCTCAACATGTGGTACGACGCCGACATCGACGCCCGGATGGCGCGCACCGCGGCCCGCCCCATCCCGCGCGGTCGCGTCACGCCCGATGAAGCGCTCGCCTTCGGGATCATCCTGTCGATCGGTTCGGTGCTGACGCTCGGCGTGCTCGTCAACTGGGTGGCGGGTGGCCTGCTCGCCTTCACCATCGCCTTCTACGTCTTCATCTACACGATGTGGCTGAAGCGGCGGACGCCGCACAACATCGTCATCGGTGGCGCCGCCGGCGCCTTCCCGCCCATGGTCGGCTGGGCGGCCATGACCGGCTCGGTTTCGGTCGCAGGCATCGTGCTGTTCCTGATCATCTTCATGTGGACGCCGCCGCACTTCTGGGCGCTCGCGCTCTATCGCTGCCGCGACTACGAGCGCGTCGGCGTGCCGATGCTGCCGGTGGTTGCCGGTCCGGAGGAGACGCGCCGCCAGATCGTGCTCTACTCGTTCATCCTGGTACCGCTGGCGGTGACGCCGTACTTCATCGGCCTCGGCGGCATCACCTATCTGGTCACGTCGGTGGTGCTCGGCGCCGTGTTCATCGCGCTGGCGCTGAAGGTGCGTCGCGTCACCGAGGGGCGCGAGGGCGATGCCGCAGCCAAGCAGCTGTTCAAGTTCTCGCTTCTGTATCTGTTCGCTTTGTTCGCCGTGATCCTGGTCGAGCATATCGCCGCCAGGGTCCTAGCATGAATGCGCATATGAAACCGGGCAACCTCGAGCCAGAGAGCAAGGACGAGCTGAGCGCGGAGGCGAAACGCCTCCAGCGCATGCGTTCGATCGCCATCGCACTCGCGCTCGGTTTTCTCGTAGTGCTGTTCTACGCCGCGACCATCGTGCGGCTCGGCGGCAATGTCATGAACCGTCCGCTCTGAGGAGGATCGACGTGGCTGGCGACGAGGCTCGCAACGAGATGACGGCGACGGCGGATGCTGCGGCACCGGCCGCGGCGGCGCGCTCGCTCGAGCGGCGCCACAATCGCGTTGCGCTGTCGCTGGTCGCGGTGGTCGGCGTGATGGTCGGCATGGCCTACGCGGCGGTGCCTCTTTATCGCCTGTTCTGCCAGGTCACCGGCTACGGCGGCACCCAGCAGATCGCGACCCAGGGCTCCACGCGCGTGCTCGACCGCTCCATCGTCGTGCGTTTCGACGCCAATGTCGCCGGCGGCCTGCCGTGGGAGTTCCGCCCGAAGCAGCGCACTATGGAAGTGAAGCTCGGCGAGAACGTCATCGCCCACTACACCGCGACCAATCGATCGAGCCGCGTCACCAAGGGCACCGCCGGTTTCAACGTGGCGCCGGACTCGGCGGGCGCGTTCTTCAACAAGGTCGAGTGTTTCTGCTTCACCGAGCAGACGCTGAAGGCGGGCGAGACGGTCGATATGCCGGTGTCGTTCTTCGTCGACCCGGCGCTCGTCGAGGATGCCGACGCGAAGAAGCTGAGCGAAATCACGCTGTCGTATACATTCTATCCGATGGATGCGCCGAAGGTCGGCGCCGCACCCGAAGGCGGCAAGCCCGCCGAGACGGTGCGGACGTCCGGGGATGGGAAAGGTTGAACGAACACGGGTGACGGCGGCGGGGACGCGGCCGGCATCCGACGTGCTTAAGGTTTCGAGGGAGGAGGCGCGGGTTTCGCGCCGTCCGCTGACACAACGCCAACGAGAAGAATGGGGAACGGAGATTTCGATGGCCGACTCGCACGCTAAGAATCACGATTACCACCTGGTCGATCCGAGCCCCTGGCCGCTGGTGGCCTCGCTGTCGGCTTTCGTCATGATGGTCGGCGCAATCGTCTGGATGCGCTCCATGGGCGGCGGCGCCGGCGTGTTCGGCATGAAGGGCTCGTGGCTGTTCGCGCTCGGCTTCATGGGCGTCATCGCCACCGCCTACATGTGGTGGCGTGACGTCATCATCGAGGCGCACAAGGGCGACCACACGCCCGTCGTGCAGCTGCACCAGCGCTACGGCATGATCCTGTTCATCGCCTCCGAGGTGATGTTCTTCGTCGCCTGGTTCTGGGCCTACTTCGATGCCGCGCTGTTCCCGTCGGGTCTCTATCAGCCGGCCAACGTGGCGCAGCAGATCGGCATGATCGACCGCAACACGCTGACCGGCGGCCACTGGCCGCCGCAGCCGTCCGAGGCCTTCAAGAGCACCTTCGATCCGTGGGGTCTGCCGCTGGTCAACACGCTGATCCTGCTGACCTCGGGCTGCACGGTGACGTGGGCGCACCACGCCCTGCTCAAGGACGATCGCAAGGGTCTGATCTGGGGCCTCGTGCTGACCGTCATGCTCGGCATGATCTTCACCGCGCTGCAGGCCTACGAGTACGGCCACGCCGCCTTCAACTTCTCGGGCCACATCTACGGCGCGACGTTCTTCATGGCGACCGGCTTCCACGGCGCGCATGTCATCATCGGCACCATCTTCCTGTTCGTGTGCCTGCTGCGCGCGCTGAAGGGCCACTTCACGCCGAAGCAGCACTTCGGCTTCGAGGCGGCGGCCTGGTACTGGCACTTCGTCGACGTGGTCTGGCTGTTCCTGTTCGCGGCCATCTACGTTTGGGGCGCAGGCTCGGGCGCCGGCGGCCACTGATCGGCTGAGAGGCTTGGTGACGGCCGGCACAGTCCTTGTGCCGGCCGTCATGCTTTTTGGGCGCGCGCGCTGCGTTTTGCTTGTGCGACACTCCCCAGCAACGAGGTGACGCAATGACCAGCCCGAACGCCCGTCCGCCCGTTCCCGTGATCGTCTCCGGCCTCAAGGCGACGTGTCCGCGCTGCGGCAAGGGCCCGCTGTTCACGCAGGTGCTGAACCTGCGCGAGGACTGCCCGTCGTGCGCCATGAGCTACAAGTTCATCGACACGGGCGACGGCCCCGCCATCTTCGCGATCTTCATTCTCGGCTTCGTCGTGCTCGGCGCGGCGCTGTGGGTCGAGTTCACCTACGAGCCGTCGCTGTGGGTGCATCTGATCCTGTGGGGCATCGTCACGCCGCTGCTGGCGATCGGGCTCTTACGCTTCCTCAAGGCGACGCTGATCGCGCTGCAGTACAAGAACAAGGCCGAGGAAGGCCGCCTCGTGAAGGACTGATCGCCACGTGTCCGACGCCGAGATCGATCCCGCAAATGATGCCACGCCGCGCAAGGCCAGCCTGCTCTGGCCGACCGTGCTGACGATCGTCGGGCTCGCGATCCTGCTGTCGCTCGGCACCTGGCAGATGCAGCGGCTGGCGTGGAAAGAGGCGCTGATCGCGCGCGTCGAGGCGGCGGCGAAGGCTGCGCCGGTGCCGATAGAAAAGATCGCGGGAGTTGTTTCGCTAAGCGGCAACGATGTGCAGAATTATGTGGGGGAGCTGCAGTTCAAGCGCGTTACGCTGTCCGGCACGTTCGATCACGACAACGAGTTCCACGTCTGGTCGCCCGGCAAGCAGGGACCAGCGTGGAGTGTGGTGACGCCGCTGCGGCTCACGAGCCCGCTCAAGGCGGAGGGGACGACGGCGGATCGGGTGCTGGTGATCCGCGGCGTGGTGCTCGATCGCGCGAAAGCCGCCGCCACGCGCAGCGCCGGCAATCCAGCGGGAGAGGTGACGATTACCGGACGCGTTCGCTTCGGTCATGTCGGCACATTCTCGCGCTCCGCTGATACGTCGCGCAACGAATGGCTCGACTTCAATCGCGACGGTATGGCGGTGAAGCTGGTGCAGATCGGAAGAGCACACGTCTGAACTCCAGTCACTTAGGCAC
>CALFEM010000178.1 GCA_937950105.1 uncultured Alphaproteobacteria bacterium
GACCACCGAGATCTACACTCTTTCCCTACACGACGCTCTTCCGATCTTGCCGATGCGGCGGCCAGAAGCAGAGCGGCGAAGCTAATGGCCCGCAGGTTCGTCATGTCGCCTGTTCCTCGCCTCGCCTCGTCTCGACGTACCGGGGCGACATGCGACGCGCGAGTGCGCGATCGAATCAGCCGCCCGGCCGGGCGGAGTTTGCCGCCGAAATCGTCCGGCGCAAAGCGGCGCCACGAGCATAGGCCCGGTTCAGCCGGCACGCCCGCGGATTTCGCATACGAAACGGGCCCGCCGCGCGTGTCGCGAGCGAGCCCATTTTCAAATCGATCGATCCGTCGAAGATCAGGCGGCGGCCTGAGCGGCGGCGGCCTTCTTCGCCTTCGCCACGTCGCGCTTCAATTTGAGGCACCGGTCCGACAGTTCCTCGTCCTTCGCCTTGGCGAGGAACGCATCGAGGCCGCCACGATGCTCGACGGTCTTCAACGCCTGCGCGCAGACCTTGAGGCTGTAGCTCTGGCCGAGCGCATCCGAAATCAGCGTGACGTTGCACAGGTTCGGGCGGAACTTGCGCTTGGTCTTGTTCTCGGCGTGGCTCTTGTTGTTGCCGGAGAGGGGCAGCTTGCCCGTAAGCTCGCACTTGCGCGTCATCGTCAAAGCTCCTGGGTGGCCAGCGCGCCTCGCGGGGCGGCCACGCATCGTTCCGATCGGAAAGGGAATAATCTCGTGGCCCGGGCAGCAAGCTGCCGGGACTTTGCGCGCTTCTATAAGCGCAGCCTCGGGAGGCGTCAAGCGCGGGCGTGCCTCCGGTCGCGACCGAAAGCGCGCCTCGGCCGCTCCTCGCCCGCTTCCGACACCCGCGCACCTCCCCGCGTCCGGTCCAGTCCCGCCCCGGAACGGCGGGAAACCATTCCTTTACCGCCTGCGTACTACCGTCGAGGGGTCAAAGTTCAGACGTATTGCCTCGGTTAGCTCCGGCCAACCCGGCGCCCGCGTACCTTGGGGTTCAAGTATCATGTCGCTCGCGTTCTCGTCGCGCGTCCCGCGCATCAGCCTCGCCCTTTGCGCCGCAGCCACGCTGCTGGGGCTTTCCGGCTCCGCGTCGGCGCCCAAGGCCGCCGGGGATCGCGCCTGGCCGGCTCAGGTCGCCGCCGTCTACAAGAGCAATTTCAATGGCTTCGACATCGGCCGCTTCGCCTTCTCTCAGCAGACGGGCGGAGGTGGCTACAAGTTGTCGGGTGACGCGCGCATCTCGGCGCTGCTCGGGGCCTTCAAGTGGCAGGGCGTATCGCAGGCCAGCGGGGGCATCCGTGGCGAGGCTGCGGAGCCTTCGGCTTACGTGTTCGACTACGCCTCGAGCGCCAAATCCGGTTCGATCCGCATGGGTTTTCGTGAGTCCGACGTGGTGTCGGCCTCGGTCAATCCGCCAGCCCCGGACGACGAGGACCTAGTGCCGGTCGAGCGCCGTCATCTGACCGATGTTCTCGATCCGCTGTCGGCCGTGCTGGCCGTAACCCGTGCCACCGGGGCCGAGCCGTGCCGCCAGCGCCTTCCCGTGTTCGACGGCAAGCAGCGGTTTGATCTGGTGCTGAGCCCGCGCGGCGAACGCCCGCTGGCCGAGCGCAAACCCTCCGGCCAGCCCGGCATGGTGCACGTCTGCGGTGTGCGCTATCAACCTATCGCCGGCTTCAAGCGCGGCTCCGACCAGGAAGCCGCCGCTCGCAAGATGGACATCGAAATGACGTTGCGGCCGGTGCCGTCGGCGAACCTGCTGGTGCCGCACAGCGTCACCATTCCGGCCCTCGTCGGCACCGTGGTGCTGAGCCTCGAGCGCATCGACATCCGCACACCCGGCAGCGACCAGATCGCTTTGGTGAACTGACCTAGGTTCTCCAAGAGATTGAGATTGAACGGGCGGGAGTCCTGCATCCCGCCCGTTTTTGCCAACAAAGCCTTGATCTCGGCGTGTCGCGGTGCAATTCCAAGGGCTTCGAACGACCTTGGAGCCTGGAGCAGCATGGGCAGCGACATGGAAACGCGCATCCGTCACGTCACGGCGGTGCTCGGTCCGACCAACACCGGCAAGACCCATCTCGCCATCGAGCGCATGCTGTCGCACGAAAGCGGCATGATCGGTCTGCCGCTGCGTCTCCTCGCGCGCGAGGTCTACGACAAGATCGCCGCCCGCGTCGGGGCCGAGAAGGTCGCGCTCATCACGGGTGAAGAAAAGATCCGGCCCGAGCGCGCGCGCTACTGGGTGGCGACGGTCGAGGCGATGCCGCGCGACATCGACGTCGATTTTCTCGCTATCGACGAGGTGCAGCTGTGCGGTGATCCCGAGCGCGGCCACGTCTTCACCGATCGCCTGCTGCATTCGCGCGGGCGCAGCGAAACGCTGCTGCTCGGCGCGCAGACCATGCGCGAGGCGATCGCCGACCTGATCCCCGGCGCCAACTTCATCTCGCGCCCGCGCCTCTCCAAGCTCACCTACGCGGGTGAGAAGAAGATCACGCGGCTGCCGACGCGCTCTGCCGTGGTCGCCTTCTCGGCGAGCGACGTGTACTCCATCGCCGAGCTGATCCGCCGCCAGCGTGGCGGTGCGGCGGTCGTGCTCGGCGCGCTGTCGCCGCGCACGCGCAACGCGCAGGTGGCGCTTTATCAGTCGGGCGACGTCGATTTTCTGGTTGCGTCGGACGCCATCGGCATGGGCCTCAATCTCGATGTCGATCACGTCGCCTTCGCATCGGTGAGGAAGTTCGACGGTCAGGCGCATCGCAACCTGACGCCTTCCGAGATGGGGCAGATCGCCGGTCGCGCCGGCCGCCACATGAACGACGGCACGTTCGGCGTGACGGGCGGCGTGCCGCCGCTCGAGCCGGACATGATCGAACGGCTGGAGAATCACACGTTCGACAGCGTTCGCATGCTGCAGTGGCGCAACCGCAACCTCGATTTCCGCACCCTCGACGCACTGCGCGAAAGCCTGCGCGAACTCCCGCGCGAGCAGCGACTGACGCGGGCGCGCATGGCTGACGACGTAGAGGCGCTGGAGACCGTCAGCCGCGACGGCGAGCTGACAGCGATGGCGCGCACGCCGGCGGCGGTGGCGAAGCTCTGGGACGTTTGCCAGATACCCGACTACCGCAAGGTTTCGCCCGCCACCCATGCCGAGATGATCGCCACCCTTTACAAGTTCCTGATGACCGGCGAGGAGCGCATTCCGGAAGACTGGTTCCAGCGCCACGTCGATTTCGCCGACCGCACCGATGGCGACATCGACACGCTCGCGAACCGCATCGCCCATATCCGCACGTGGACGTTCGTTTCGAACCGCGCCGACTGGCTCAAGGACCCGGCGCACTGGCAGGGCCGCACGCGCGAGGTCGAGGACAAGCTGTCGGACGCCCTGCACGAGTGTCTGACGCAGCGCTTCGTCGACAAGCGCACCAGTGCGCTGATGCGCGGCATGCGCGACAAGGACGAGTTGCACGCCGAGATCAGCGACGACGGCTCGATCCACGTCGAGCAGCACTTCGTCGGCCGCCTCAAGGGTTTCCGCTTCATGCCCGACACCAACGCGACGAGCGACGGCATCCACGGCAAGGCGGCGCGCCATGCCGCCGCACAGGTGCTGTCACGCGAGCTCGGGATGCGCGCGCGCCGCGTGTCGTCCGCCAAGGCGGATGCCTTCAAGCTGACGCGCAATGGCCGCGTGCTGTGGCGCGACGAGGAAGTCGCGCGGCTCGAGCCGGGCGACGATCGCCTGAAGCCGACTGTCGTGCTGCTCGCCGACGAGCATCTTTCGGGGCCGGACCGCGAGAAGGTGCAGGCGCGCCTCGACACGTGGATCGTCGAGCTGATCGGCGACAAGCTGAAGCCGCTGGTCGATCTGGTGAAGGCCGAGGACGTGACCGGGCTCGCGCGCGGCATCGCCTTCCGCATGAGCGAGAGCTTCGGCGTGCTCAAGCGTGACGCCATCGCCGAGGAGCTGAAGTCGCTCGATCAGCCAGCGCGCGCCAGTCTGCGCAAGTACGGCGTGCGCTTCGGCGCGTTCAACGTGTTCATTCCGCTGCTGCTGAAGCCGGCGCCTGCCGAGCTGGCGGCGACGCTGTGGGCGCTGAAGCATGCCGGCGAGCACAAGCTGTCGCTTGACGCACTGCCCGAGCCGCCGCGCCCCGGCCTCACCTCGGTCGCAGCGGATCCGACCATTCCCGACGCATTTTATCGCGCCTACGGGTTCCACGTGTGCGGCCCGCGCGCGGTGCGCATCGACATCCTTGAGCGGCTTGCCGATCTCATCCGTCCGCTGTTGGCGTGGCGCGCGAGCGATGCCGGAGCGACGCCGCCCAACGGCGCCACAGGCGACGGCGGCTTCACCGTGCTGCCGGAGATGATGTCGATCCTCGGCAGTTCGGCGGATGAGCTTGGCGAGGTGCTGAAGTCGCTCGGATTCCGCAACGAACGCCGCCGCGTGACGGCGGTCGTGCCCGCCACTCCTCCCGCTGATGCGTCGGCGTCCGCTGCACAATCGCTCGCCGACGCGGCGCCCGCAGCGGAGAAAAAGTCGCTGGCCGAAATTGCGGCCGATGCGGCCGTGCGCGCCGCCGAAGCTCCGCGCGACGCCGCATCCACAGCCGAAGCTACGCCGGCCGATTCTGCTGGCGCGTCAGTGGAGGGGGCAGGCGTCGTTGCTGGCGCGGCCGGCGCGCGGCCGACGGACGCCGCCGCAACGGCAGCCGAAACGTCCGCAACCGAGCCGGTTGCCGCGGCGACCGGAGAGAGCCAGCCCGAGGCCGAGACATTTGTCGAGGTCTGGCGGCCCCGCCGCCACCGCTCGGAGGAGCGGGGCCGCGAGCATCAGCACCATCGTCGCGGACGGCGCGGCGGCGGTCGCGATCGCGCGGGTGAGCAGCGGGCCGCCCCCTCGGCGCCAGCCGGCTCCGCCAATGAACATGCGGTGTCCACAGCGACCGCGTCGGGTGCTGTCGCGGGTGCACCGACGGCGCAAGGCG
>CALFEM010000179.1 GCA_937950105.1 uncultured Alphaproteobacteria bacterium
GAGATGCCTAAGTGACTGGAGTTCAGACGTGTGCTCTTCCGATCTGCGGAAGGTTCGTAGAGCGTGCGCCACGTGTTCGCGCGCGGCCGCCAGAGATCGACAGCATCGCTGCGAACGCAGACCATCGCCTCGGGATCGCGCGGATGCCATTTGCAGTCGTGATCTTTCCGTGTCTGACGCATGAACAGCGGAGCGAAGCTCTGCCCGTCGAGGAAGCAGAGATCGCTGCACCCCTTGTCGATCAGCACCAGGCTTTGATCCGCATTCCACGCCTGGGTGCTCGAATAGCGATGCCGACATACGCCCTTCGCACATCGCACGCCGGGCGAGAGAACACGGCCGGGCTCCGTGACGCGATGTATCGTCGTGCCGAATGCGGGATCGGTGAACGACGCAGCGTACACCGGCTCCGGCAGCGTCGGCGTCGAAAGGAGACCATCGTCGCGCGGTACTCCGGCTCCGGCGGCGATGGCTGCAATCACCAGCAGGCCAGCGGCGCGAAGCGGCCGACGCCGATGGTTGGCTGCGCGGGGCCGACGAGGTTGCATGTCAGGCCTCGACCGTTGCATGTGCTTCGTAGAGCGCACGCTCTACGGCAGAGCAGATTGCATCAACATCCTCGTCCGCGAGCAGCGGATGCAGCGGCAGTGTCACCTCACGGGTGGCGATCTCTTCGGTGACGGGCAGAGGCTGTCTCTGCGGATAGTTGCGCGTGTAGTGGGAGAACAGATGCGCGGGGGGATAGTGCACGCTGCTCTGGATGCCCTGGGCCAGAAGGGACTGGCGAAAGCCTGCGCGCCGACGCGGATCATCGAGCAGGATCGGCAGAATATGATGCCCAGAGTCGTCCGAGCGGTCGGCAAAGGGCAGCGATACGCCGGCCAAACCCGCCAATGCGCCGTGATACCGCCGCGCGAGCACGCCGCGGCGCCGGTTGTTTCGTTCGAGCTTCGCAAGTTGCACGAGCCCGATCGCGGCGGTCAGCTCAGTGGCGCGATAGTTGTAGCCGAGATCGACGACATCATAATCGGTCGCCCGTCCGCTCGCCTTGTCCCAGCTCGACTTGGTCATGCCGTGCGAGCGGCAGCGGCGCGCGATCGCCGCGATGCGATCGTCATTCGTCACCAGCATACCGCCTTCACCGGTCACCATGTTCTTGTTGGCGAAGAACGAGTAGCAGCCGGCATGACCGATGGTACCGAGCCTGTGGCCACTCCAGCGTGAAGCGCCGCCCGCATCATAGCGCGCCCCGACGGCATGGCAGGCGTCCTCGATCACGGCGAGGCCATGCCGCTCGGCAAGCTCCATGATGCGGTCCATGTGCGCCGCGTATCCAGCGAGGTGAACGACCATGATGGCCGACGTACGTGGCGTGATCCGCGCCTCGATCTCGTCGACAGATACGTTGAGATCATGCGGACCGGCAATGTCGACGAATACGGGAACAGCACCCTGATATAGAATGGCGTTGGCAGTCGCGACGAAGGTGTAGCTCGGAGTGATGACCTCGTCGCCGCTGCCAACGCCACACGCCTTGAGCGCGAGATGCAGCGCCGCCGTGCAGTTCGACACCGTGACCGCGTGACGTACGCCGAACTGTTCGGCGAAGCGCTGCTCGAAGGCCTCGGTGCGCGGACCGAGGGACAGCCATTTGCTGCGCACGACCTCGGCGACGGCAATTGCCTCGGCTTCTCCCATGTCGATGTCGGAAAGCTGGTAGCGCATGTTACCGGATCCTCGGCATGTCTTCGCGCAAGGGCATTGTCGCCTTCATGCGTTCCAGGGCGTGAAATGGGACAGGTGCTCGACGCTGGTGATCACAGCGACCGACCGCCCCATCAGACTCAGCAGAAGCTCGACACGGCCCTTTTCGTCGATGCTGCTGATGCTCCCGACCAGATCGCTGAAAGGTCCACTGGTGAAACGGGCGCTCTCGCCGACGTGGAACGCACCCTCACCCTGTCCGGCGCTCCAGTTGTGATGCTCGATCAGCGCCTCGACCAGACCTGCCGGCAGCGCCAGCGGCTGGTCGGCCGCGGCCACGAGTTGCACGATGCCGGCGGTGCCGTTGATGCAGCGCCATCGATCCATGGCACAGTCGAAGCGCACGAACAGATAGCGAGGGAAAAGCGGTCGGCGAACCGTCCTCACCGAACGGGCGTGACGGACGCGGCGGGCGACCGTCGGCGCGAAAACCTCGTATCCTTGCGCCTGCAGGCGTTCCGCAGCGCGAAGCTCGGCCTGCGGTTGCGTGTGTGCGGCGTACCAGCGCGGTCCATGCATGAGCGGAACCTCCGATCAGGCGTTGGCGGCATCTCGATCCGTCTCCGTCGGGCTCGTCACATCGATCAGCGATGCCAAGGGGCCGGGATGAACGAAGCGTGCGTAGATCTGCTCGAGCTTCGTCCAGATGCCGCGATTGCCGATCGAGTGCCATTGCACCTGTCGGGCCCAGCGATAGACGCGGCGATGACCTTTGAGATGCGACAGCTCGCGATAGCGCGACCACTGCATGCGATCGTCGAGCAGATCATAGGGATGCAGGTAGACTTGCGGAACGAACCCACGCTCGAATGCTCTGCCGAGCAGCCGCAGGATCACGGTGATCGGCAGCAACCGCATGTACGTGCCGCCGATGACGCGCACGTCGAGCCCCGGAAGCAGAGAGTGGCGGTAGATGTCGATTTCACGCAGCCGCCCCGTGACAAGGTTCATCTCCAGCGGCGCCGCCGGGTTGCCGTGGTGGTGTTGCGCCGTGTGGCTCGAGTCGTAGTCGAAGATGCGCGCCAATTCCTCATAGGCCCATGCGGCGCAGCGCTCGTCGATGGAAAAATCCGGCGCGCGAAATCCGCGAATGCGCTGTCCGGAGGCGCCGGCGAGATACGTCGTCGCCATATCGAGATTCCGCCTGAAGGTGGCGCGCGTTTCGTGCCAGATCTGATCGTGCTCGTAGTAGTGGCACGCGATCTCGTGGCCGTCCGCGGAGAGCCGGCGAACGATGTCTGGATAGTCGCGCGCCACCTGGCCCGTCGTGAAGAACGTCAGCCGTGCGCCACCCAGATGCGTCTGCGAGAACTCCTCCAGACGGGCACAGGCGCGCTCCAGTGAACCGGGATCGCGACGGGGATGCTCGACACCGAGGCTGCGCTGATAGTCGTGCGCGAAATCCTCGAGGTCGATCGACAGATAGCAGGGCTGCCGATGTTCGGCCCGATGGCGCGCGCCGGCGTCCGGCTGTCCGGAGCCGGACGAGGTTTCGCGCCCGACGCTCGATGTCGTCGCCATGAGCCACCTCAGGGAATGCCGCGTACGATCATCGGTCCGATGATGCGCGTCACCGGAACCGGCAGATGCTGCCATGCGCGGCGCGCCAGCCGAAAGCGATTCACGTCCGGACGCAGGCTCTCCTAGGTGCCTCGCCTCACGTGGTAGAGCCACGGAATCCGAAACGGATCGGCGCCCCACTTGCGCTTGAACACATAGGTCGGCGCTTCGGGCGTACTGCGTCCGAAATCGATGACCCGCTGGCCGCGATCCAGCGCGCGCCCAATGGCGTTCCAATACATCAGGGAATTGGCCGCCGTGCTGCGGTAGGCGCGCAGCGATGCGGCGCTCGGTATCTCGCTCTCTTCCGGGCCATGAACGACGAGACACGCCGCAACCGGCTTTCCCTGAAGATCGACCACGCCGATCTCGGCAGCCTCATCGAGACCAGCGAGCAGGTTGACGAACATGCGCCGGGGAAATACGGGCGTGCCGAGATCGCGCATGTTGTGCGCGAAGATGTCGTAGAAATCGTCAAGCAGCGTGTCGCCGCCCCACCTCATCGCGAGTGCAGATTTTTGCGCCTTGCGGATCTGCGTGCGAACCTCGCTCTTCAGGCGTGACCAGACCTGCTCGCGGTCATGGAGCGGCACGCGCATCTGCGTCTTGACCGTTGCACCCTCGACGAGCCGGTCGTGATTGAGCGGGACCAGCTGGCGGAGTTCGAGAAAATCGACATCGAGCCGTTCGGCGAGTTCAATCGCCTCATCGACGAGTTGCCGACCAATGGCTGGCGTGTCGGCCACGGCGCCACCCCAGCTCACGTAAGGCAGGCTGACGAGATGCGCCCCGAACAATGCCGACTTCATATGGATCAGCGGCAACGCCCCGACGAGACGGCCGCTGCAGCAGCGCGCCTCGATCCTGTACGGCACCTGACGCAGGCCGTCTGCGAGTGCGTAGACGAAGCGGCGGCTCGCATACATGGTGGCGATACCGTGGCGATCGGCGAAGTCCCGCCAGTCCTGGTCATCCTGTACGGACGGTGGCGACAACAGCTCGACGGTGATGCGGGCACCCGTCGCCTGTCGTGACGGATCGGAGCGGCCTTCGATTCCCGGGAGCATCATGACACGCTCCTATTGCGCCGCGACCAGTGTGGGTTGCCAGCTGTTGTCGGACTGCAGGAATTGCTCCTTCAGCAACTGGAATCTTTCGGATGCGATCTCGTAATCGGCCGGCCGGCCGATATCGAAGATCGGAAGAGCGTCGTGTAGGGAAAGAGTGTAGATCTCGGTGGT
>CALFEM010000180.1 GCA_937950105.1 uncultured Alphaproteobacteria bacterium
CGCTCTTCCGATCTCACCACGGCCGGCGCGCGTCGCCACGGCGGGCTTCGGCGCGGACCGCCTCGATCAGCTCGACGTCGCGGCGCAGCGGCGCGTTGAACGTCAGCCGGTTGACGTGCGCCGCGATCTCGCGCGATCCGGTCGGCAGCTCGGCCTTGAAGTTCGGATTGAGCTGCACCAGCAGCGTATCGGCGACCGGGCTTTCGCGCGCCAGCGTGACGAGATCGGGGTTGGCCGAGAAGCCGCCGTCCCAGTAGGCGATGCCGTCGATACCGACGGCGTGATGCAGTGTCGGCAGGCATGCCGAAGCAAGGATCGCCTCCACCGTCATTTCGTGACGGCGGAACAGGCGCGTGCGCCCGGTCGCCACCTCGGTCGCGGCGATCAGTAATTCGAGCGGGGCACGCTCGCGGATGAGCGGGAAATCGATCGCCTCCGACAGCAGGCGCCGCAGCGGATCGTAGCCCGCCGGGTTGAACTCGTAGGGCGACATCAGGCTCGCCATCTGCGACATGGCCGGCGAGCGCACCAGACTGTAGAGGAACGGGTTCATGCGCATCAGGTCGGTGACGCCGGCCTTGACCACGCCGGCCCACACCTCGCGCAACTTCTCGCGCGCCCGCTCGCGCCCGCCCTCGGCGAGCCCGTGCGCAAGAGCCGCTGCGTTGACGGCGCCGGCACTGGTCGCCGACACCCAGGCGATGTCGAGCGTTTCGTCCTCGAGCAGCCGGTCGAGCACGCCCCACGTGAACGCGCCGTGCGCGCCGCCCCCCTGCAGCGCAAGGTTGAGCCTCAGCCGCTGCTCGCGTTTGAAAAACCGCACACTGCCCCCTCGCATTCCGGTTTCACGCAACGTCTTGCGCGCCGGAGGCGGCAGCATCATGTCAGGGTTCTCGCCGGCAGCACAACGGGAAGATCGTCGAGCCGCGTCACGAGCGCGGTGACGCCAAAGGCCTGCGCGATGTTGTCCTGCGTGATGACGTCATGTGAAGGACCGCACGCCAGCACACGGGTATCGCTCAGCAATAGCGCCCGCTGGCAGAACCTGAGCGCCAGCGACAGATCGTGAACCGCGACGACGATCGCGGCTCCTTGCGCGGCGCGCGCGGCGAGATGCTCGAAGAATTTGAGCACATGCGCCATGTCGAGCCCTGCCGTCGGCTCGTCGGCGATCAGGACGGGGGCCTCCTGCGCCAGGGTGCGGGCCAGCAGCACGCGCGCCAGTTCGCCGCCCGAAAGACGATTGGACTTGCGGTCCGCGAGATGGGTGAGGTCCATGGCCGTCAGCGCCGCGTGGACCGCGCGGTAATCCTGCTCCGTGAACGCTGCAGGTTGATCGTGATACGGCAGACGGCCGAGCGCCACGACACTGACGACGCGCATCGGCCAACTGAGCGTGCGTTCCTGCGGCAGGTAGGCGAGACGGCGCGCAAGTATCCGGCGTTCGAGGGCCGCGGCATCGTCGCCCTCGATCAGCACGCGCCCGAGCGCGGGTGGCGCGAGACCGGCGAGCACCTTGAGCAGCGTCGACTTGCCGGCCCCGTTGGCGCCGATGACGGCGACGATCTCGCCGGCCTTCACCTCGAGCGAGACGTCGCGCACGATGTCGCGCGTGCCGATGCGGACCGTCACGGCTTCGGCGGCGAGGCGTATGACCGGTGCCGCGCTCATGCCGTTCCCTCGCGGCGCATGGCGATCACGAGCCACAGGAAGAATGGCGCACCGATCAGCGCTGTGACGACGCCGAGCTTGATGTCGCCCGCGGGCGAGACGAGGCGCACGCCGATGTCGGCCGCCAGCACCAGCGCGGCACCACCGAAGAACGACGGCAGCAGCAGACGGCGCGGCTCATAGCCCGCGAGCGGGCGCAGCAGATGCGGCACGACGAGGCCGACGAAACCGATGGCGCCGGTCACCGCCGTCGCCGCGCCGACCGCCAGTGCCACGCCCGCGACGATGCGATGCCGCAGGCGTTCGTGGTCGACGCCGAGGTTGGCGGCGGCATCTTCGCCGAGCGTCAGCGCGTCGAGATCGGCGCCGGTCGAGTGCAGCAGTGCGGCGCCGAGCGCGATCAACGGTGCCGCGATCCAGACGTGCTCGAGGCTGCGGTCCGTGAGCGAGCCCATCATCCAGTAGAGGATCTCGACCGAGGCGAACGGATTGGGCGCGAGGTTCAGCGCCAGTGCCGTCAACGCCGCCGCGAGGCTCGAAATGGCGACACCGGCGAGGATCAGCGTCACCGGCTGGCTCCGCTCGCCCGCGAGCAGCACGACGGCGAGTGTCGCGATTCCCGCGCCCGCAAGACCGCCGAGCGGCAGGGCCAGCGCAAACAGGCCCGCCGCGCCGGTATGAATGGCGATGACCGCGCCGAGCGACGCACCGCCCGAAACGCCGAGCAGGCCCGGCTCGGCCAGCGGGTTGCGCAGATACCCTTGCAGCACCGCACCGGAAAGCCCGAGCGCACCACCGACGAGGAACGCGAGGATGGCGCGCGGCAAGCGGATCTCGACGAGGATGAGACGCGCGGCGGCGGTTGCGTCCGGCAGGCCGAAGCCGTCGGGGCCGAGCGCCAGTGACACTGCGAGCAACAGCAGCGACAGCAAGCCCGTCAGCAGCAAGGGCGTGCGCGCCGATGCGGCGGCGAACGTCGGCGCAACGTGGTCGTGACCGGCACGCGGCGCGATACTCATGGCTCGAACACGCCGCGGGGCTCGGTCCGTGCGGCTGTCTCGACGATCAGACGGCGTTGGCGCGCGAGCCGCTCGATGCCCTCGGCGACGGCGGGCGTGCCGCACAACCACAAGGGCATGTCGATGGCGGTGGTCGGCCGCCGCCGCGCAAGATCACGCATCGCCGGATGGCGCAGGTTGTCGGCCGTCCGCGTGGCATAAGCGTCGGGAAGAGTCGCCAGCACGACGAGATCGGGCGGGCGGGCGACGAAAGCTTCGAGCGGCAGGCGCCCGGCGGGACCGAGGCGATGCTCACCGGCCATGTTGCGCAAGCCCGCTGCGGCCATCATGGCGTCGATCAGACCGCCCGGCCCGGAGGTGAGGCTGTTGACCTGATACGCGAGCGCGGTCGGCCGCGATGTTGCCGGCGCGCTGACGGCGGCGATGCGTCGGTCCAGCGCAGCGATCACGGCGTCCCCGCGCGGGCTCTCATCGACAACCTCGGCCACCTTGCGGATCGACGCACGAATGCCATCGAGATCACTCGCCAGCGGGATGGTTTCCACCCGCACGCCGAGGCGGCGCAGCAGCGACACCAGATGCGGCGTCGAATGCTCGCTGGTCAGCACCAGATCGGGGCGCAGCGCCAGCACCTCCTCCGCGCTGCCGTTGACGCGCGTAAGGCCGCCGATGCGCTGCGTCACCGCCGACAGCGCCGGATCGGCGGCGAGGCGACTGATGCCTGCGATGCGATCGCGCGCGACAAGATCGACGAGCAACTGGTCGGTGCAGAGGTTGATCGAGACGATGCGGCGCGGCGGGCTCGCGGCTTCGCCCATCGCCGGTGGCGGCGCCGGCGTGACGAGCGCGAGCGCCAGCGCGGCGGCGGCCACCGCAACGGCCGCGCCTCCGGCTTTAAACGCTGTCGCAATCGGCTTCGCCATATCGCCTCGACCGTCCCCCGCCTACTTGTAGCTCGCTTCGCGCAGCATCGGTGCCTCGAGCTTCAGGCGCACGCCCGCGAACGCCGCCGCGCCTGCCGTCTCGTAGCCGAACACCTCCTCGTAGTTCTGGTCGAGCAGGTTCTCCACCCGTCCGAACAGCTCGACGCCTGGCGCCACTTCATACGATCCGGCGAGGCGCAACAGCCAGTAGTCGTCGAGCGTCACCGTGGTCTGCGTGAAGAAGGGCAGCGCGAAGGCGACGTCGGTCATCTCGCCATTGTAGATCGCCGCGAGGTTCAGGTGCCCGCGACCGTGCGCGAACGCCCAGTCGACATCGAGCCGTCCCTGATGCGGGGCACGGCGGATTTCCTGCACGCCCAGCTGATCGGTGGCGTCGAGATAGGTGTAGCTTCCCCCCAGCACGACGCCCGGCAGCACCGCGTAGCGCGCCGCCACCTCGATGCCCTGCCGCCGGCTCCTGCCGTCGATATTCACCGACGTGATGAGCGGGAAGCCCGAGAAATCCTCGGTGATCTCGTTCTCGAGGTCGGTCTTGAAGTAGGTCAGGTCGACGACCGCGCGGCCGCCGAGCAGCGTCGTCTCGATGCCGGCGTCCCAGCCGCGCGAGGTTTCCGGCTTCAGGTTAGGGTTCGGCGTGTAGCGGAAGAAGGTACCGTAGAGTTCGGCGAAGCTCGGATACTTGATGCCGGTGCCATAGCTCGCGTGCAGGCGGAACGGCGTCGACGGGACCAGCGTCGAGCCCTGCAGTCGCCACGTGGTCGCGTCGTCGAACGTCTCGTTGTCGTCCTTGCGGATGGTGGCCGCGAGATGGACCGTGTCGAAATATTCGCCGCGTACCTCGCCGGCGATGCTGGTGCGCCCGCGCTCGGCGTGGAAATCACCCAGGAATGGATCGGGCTGGTCGAACGTCTCGTCCTGCTTCTCGATCAG
>CALFEM010000181.1 GCA_937950105.1 uncultured Alphaproteobacteria bacterium
CCATCTCGTATTCCTTCCAGCCGAGCAGGCTCTCGTCGATCAGGATCTGACCGACGGGCGACGCATCGATGCCGGAGCGCGCGATGGTCTCGAATTCCTCGCGGTTGTAGGCGACGCCGCCGCCGGTGCCGCCGAGCGTGAAGGCCGGGCGGATGATGGCCGGCAGGCCGACCTTGTCGATCTGGCGCATGGCCTCGAGGAAGCCGGCCTCGCGGTCGTAATCGACGATGCGGCCGTCGGCGCCGCGGATCTCGGGCGACGACGCGATCGATGAACGCGGGCTCTCGAGACCGATGCGGTCCATGGCTTCGCGGAACAGCCGGCGATCCTCGGCCTTGTCGATGGCGTGCGCGTTGGCACCGATCAGCTCGACCCCGTACTTTTCCAGCGTGCCGTCGCGGTCGAGCGCCAGCGCCGTGTTGAGCGCCGTCTGCCCGCCCATGGTCGGCAACACGACGAGCTTGTCGTCCGGACGCTCGGCGCGCTCCTTGGCGATGATCTTGGCGACCACCTCGGGCGTGATCGGCTCGACATAGGTTGCATCAGCCACGTCCGGGTCCGTCATGATGGTCGCCGGATTGGAGTTGACCAGCACGATGCGATAGCCCTCGGCGCGGAGCGCCTTGCACGCCTGGGTGCCCGAGTAGTCGAACTCGCACGCCTGGCCGATGACGATCGGGCCGGCGCCGATGATGAGGACCGAGTGGATGTCTGTGCGTTTCGGCATCGCGCGCGTCTCTCGTCGGTTCTCGCCGCGCCTTTTGGTGAATTTGCGCGCGGCATCACCCGGCGTCGTCCGCTTGCGGCGGGCGAGCGTTCCGGATGGGGGTCAGTCAAGGGTTACCGGGGCAGGTCTTAGTGCGTTGCAGCGCGTTTGGCTATAGCCCAGTGGCGGCCCGCGCCGGGCTCTCGGACCGAACCGTCAGGCTGCTCTCAGGCCTCGGCTATTTCGCCTCCGCCGGCGCTTCGATCCTGATGTCCTGGGGATAGGTGGTGTCCTGCTTGAAGAACGGCCGGTCGGGTTTGTCCGGGGTGGCCATGGTCGAGCGGACGGGCAGGCCTGTCACCGGATCGACATATGTCATGCCGAGCGTCGCATCCGGGCGCCCGGTCTTCTCCTGCACCGCCTTGTAGGCGACGAGCTGGCGGCCATCGATCTCGACCTTGCCCTGGCACTCGTAGCGGTTGACCTGCGCCGGCGGTTCGACGATGGCGGCGCGGAAACTGTCGGCAAGCTCGCTCGACTGCTCCAGCGGCAGCGCCTGCCAGCCGGAGCCGTTCGACACCCACCCGCGCGTGCCGATCAGGATCGTTTCCGTCGCCGCCGGGTCGATCAGCGCCTTGACCTTCTGGTGCATGCGATCGGGCAGCAGGTAATCGACCGTCATTTCGGTCGGGCCGCGTTCGGTGATCATGCGCGTCGACTGGCGCATGGCCGAGACCTTGCGCTGCTTCTCGAGCGCGTCGGCCACTTCCTGCGAACAATCGGCGAAGGCCGGCGCGCCGAGCGAGAGCGTGGCGGCAGCAGCGAGGATCGTGGTGCGGTACGGGAAACGCATCGGACTTGTCTCTCTCCGGAGTTCGTGGGACCGGCAGTGCGTGGAGGCTGGCCCTCTACTTGGGCTCGCCTAGCGGCGAATCGATGGTGATGTCGGCCGGATAAGTGTAGCGGCCGTCGAAAACCGGCGGCGCCGAGCCGTCGGTATGCTCGACGACGTTGCGGACCGGGAGCCCGCTGGCGGGATCGACATAGATGGTGCGTGCGAGCGGCTTGGCGGCCGCGTCAGCGGAGGCATCCTGAGCCTTGCCTGAACGGTAGGCGACGAGATCGGCACCGTCGTGCTTCACCGTGCCCAGGCAGTCGAACGCCGCCGTCATCGGCGGCGGGCTGACCAGCGTCTCGCGAACGTGCGACGTGATCGATTGCGCGAACTGCGGCTGGAGTTCTTCCCAGGCGCCGCCCTGCGAGCCCCACGCCCAGCGCCCGATGGCGATGGTCTGCACGGGAGCCGGTTGTCCCGGTGCCTCGACCGTCTGGTGCATGCGGTCGGGCAGCACGTAGTCGATGGTCATGCGAGTCGCGCCTTCCGGCGACGGCATCTCGGCGACGAAGCGGAACCCCTTCTGCTGGCGCTGCTTGGCGAAGGCGGCCTCGACGGCGGGACGGCAATCCTCCGCCAGCGCGGCGGACGGCAGCAGGGCCGCAGCGATAGATGCGAGCAGCAGTCTCTTCATGATCGACCTCGTTGACGTTTCTTCTCTTCCCGTCGTTGGCGCATCGCCGTCGGCGGGCGCCCGGCGCGTATATCAGGCGCGCGGCGGGGCGCGCGATCACCTTCGCGCGAGTGCCTGCGTTCGACCCGAGCGATGGACCGGGACCCTGGCCCGGTCCGGATTTCCTGACCGATGTCATACGCAATCGGACCGAGGTCGGATGCCGGACCTCCCTTGGTCGGCGGCAGCGGTCGACCCACTGCCGGGGGGGCATTGACCATGCGGACGCCTCGGAGGGTCGGTTCTGCGACCGGCCGCACGAGCATAAACCTGACGTTGAAGCATTTTTTCCAGCTCCGACCGGTCCGGCCACTCGCCGGGACGATGTTTCCGAAAGGGGCCCGTCATGTACCTCAGCCGCCTCGCACCCAGGAACCGCATCCGTGAAGCCGAGAACGCGCGCCGCAATCGCCTCGAGATCGTCAAGGCCCTGTCGCACGGACAGATCACCCGTCGCGACCTGTTCCGCTGGGGCATCTTCACCTCGGCGGGCCTGCTGGCGGCCAAGAACGGGTTGAGCCCGTTCGCCCGCAGCGCCTTCGCTCAGGTGCCGACCGGCACGCCGCCGAGCCCCCTGTTCGGCGCGCAGAAGTTCACCCAGCCGCTGCCGCGCGCGGTGCTGCAGAAGCCGGTGCCGCTCGATTCCCTGGCAAACGGTGATTTCGCATTCCGCACGCCCGGCGGCTCCAATCTCGAGCTGCCGGCGCGGCGCCTCTCCTATCACACCGATTTCACCAATTCCGGCGGCGTGCTGTTTCGCAACCCCGTCACCGGGCAGGGACCGATCGAGGGGCGCCCGCCGAGCAATTTCTTCGCCCACCAGCGCTTCGCCGAGACCGATTTCCAACCCAAGGTCGGCTATCTGCTGTCGCTCGGCCAGGTGAAGCCGAACTCGCGTTTCCATCCACTGATGCCGGCACAGGATCGCAACTCCGTCTGGTCGTTCGGATCGCGCACGCCGGGGCTGGTCGGCAATGCAGCGGGCAGCCGGCTCGGCTCGCCGGTGCCACTGCTCGTGCAGATGCGCTACTACGAGCCGGTCATCTGCCGCATCTATAACGACCTGCCCGTCAATCGGGAGCAGAACAACGGCTTCGGCCGCAACGAGATCTCGACCCACTTCCACAACGCGCACAACGGCGCCGAGAGCGACGGCGCCTGCAACGCCTATCATTTCCCGGGAACCTTCTACGACTATCACTGGAGCGCCGCCTGCGCGCGCCACGACATGCCGGATGTCCGCGCCTTCGAGGTGGCGGACTACGAACGGCGTTGCTCGGCGCCGGACGATGCCGGCGGGCTCACGCTCGCGAACGCCGACTTCCGCGAGCTGCAGGGCTCGATGTGGTTCCACGACCACCGCTTCTTCTTCACTGCCGAGAACGTGCACAAAGGCAACTTCGCGCTGTGCAACATGTACTCGGGGCCCGATCGCGGCAACGACACGCTCGACGACGGCATCAATCTTCGTCTGCCGAGCGGCAATCAGAAGAGCTGGGGCAATCTCGATTTCGACGTCAATCTGTGTGTGTCGAACCCGGCGTTCGATCCGCAGGGTCAGCTGTACTGGGACATCTTCGACACCGACGGCTTCCTCGGTGACGTGCTGGCGGTCAACGGCGTCTATGCCCCGCAGATGGACGTGCTGCCGCGGCGCTACCGCTTCCGCATCCTCAACGCTCCCATGGCGCGCTTCATTCCGCTCGCACTCG
>CALFEM010000182.1 GCA_937950105.1 uncultured Alphaproteobacteria bacterium
CCGGCACCATCTCGGCGAGCGCCTGGAACACCTGCTTGCGCGTCAGCGCAATGCTGCCGCCAGCCTTCGACTGGGCGATGGTGAGGCCGTCGATGCCGACCTTGATCTCGACGATATCCTTGACGCCGTTCTTCTCGCAGAGCTCGAACTCGCCCTTCTTGATGGCGCGCGAGGCGTTGGTGAAATCCGGGTGATCGACGCCGACGCCGCCGCAGAACAGCTTGAAGCCGCCACCCGTGCCGGTCGACTCGACCACCGGGGTCTTGCCGAGGCCGGCCTTTCCGAACTGCTCGGCGACGGCGGTGGTGAACGGATACACCGTCGAGGAACCGACGATGCGGATCTGGTCGCGCGCCGACGCCGCGTCGACATTCGCAAAGGTGCCCAGAGCGGCGATCGCCGCGGTGAGGGCGACAGACTTGGTGTTCACGCTGATCTCCATGTTTCACGGGAGAGGCGGCTCACCCGCCCTGTCTCCGATCAGCCGGCGCTTCGCCGGTGCCCCTTAGATAGAGAACCAACGCAATCGTTTCGTGACAGATCAAGCCCTTGATTTATAAAGAATACTATGCGTCCGCTATTTCGTCGAAGGCAACCGTGAAGGTGGAGCCCTCGCCGAGCCGCGACTCGATCCCGAGTTCGCCGCGATGGCGCGCCACGATGTGCTTGACGATGGCGAGGCCGAGCCCGGTGCCGCCCCTGGCGCGGCTGGCGGCGGCGCTGACACGATAGAATCGCTCCGTCAGGCGCGGCAGATGCTCGGCGGCGATGCCAGGCCCTTGATCGCGCACCGCGATGGACGCGCGCGGCGCCCGTTTCCCGTCGCCGGGCGCACGTGTCACGCGAACCTCGATCGGCCCCTTGCCGCGGCCGGCATGCAGAATGGCATTCTGCACGAGGTTGGTGATGACCTGCAGCAGCTCGTCGCGATCGCCGCGAATCCTTGCGGGCCTGTCCGACGGCTTCAGCTTCAACTCCGCTCCTGCCTGCGCGGCGAGCGGCGCCAGCGTGTCGAGGGCGTAGCGCGCCGCTTCGTTGAGGTCGACGATGCCGCGCGGTGGCACGTGAGCTCGCATTTCGACGCGGCTCAGCGACAGCAGGTCGTCGATCAGCCGGCTCATGCGATCCGCCTGGCTGGTCATCAATCCGAGGAAGCGCTCCTGCGCGGCCGGATCGTTGCGCGCCGGCCCCTGCAGGGTTTCCAGGAAGCCCTTGAGCGAGGCGAGCGGTGTGCGCAGCTCGTGGCTGGCGTTGGCGACGAAATCCTCGCGCATCTGCGCCAACCGCTCCTGCTCGGAAAGATCGCGGAAGGTGACGAGCAGCGAGGGAGCACCGCGCTCTTCGCCATGGCGCGGCGCAAGCCGCGTGACGACCGCCGTCAAGCGCCGCTCCACGGGAATGCGCTCGACGATCTGCACGGCCGCCGGCTGCAGCACGCTGGCCGCCGAGTCGACGGCGGCTGTCAACTCCGGATAACGCAGCGTGCGCGTCAGAGCGGGGCCGGGCCGCAGTCCTGGAAACAGCTCACCGGCGAGCCCGTTGATGTGAAGAACGTGCCCGGTGTCGTCGAGGGCGATGGCCGCATCGGGGATCGCGGCGACGACCTGCCGCCACGCTTCGCTCGTGGCGCGGATGCCCGGCGATGCCGAACCGGCCGGCTCGCTGGCGCCCATGCGCGCGATCACAGCCACCGCGCCGATCGCGGCGATCGCCAGCAACACCGCCACCGCCGTCGATACCGCCCCCCCGAGGCGCAAGACGAACAACAAAGCGAGCAGGGGAGCCAGCGCGACGAGACGTCGCCCACCGAGGCGGTCGGACAGACTCTGTGCTGCGGCGCGGCCCCGCTCGATCCAGCCGCTGTCACTCTCGCTCACGGGAAACCATCCCTTCGACCGCCACCCGGTCTCCGCAGCTTCGCTACTGCCATGCGCTATCAAGTTTGGCGGACTTGATCCAGAAAGCATGTAAAAGATGGTTCGACGACAGGTGCATGACGAACGTCCGCGACCGGGAGGGCAGCATGGCCGCCAGCGACAAGGCAGCGCGCGCGAAGAAGAACAGTGACAAGGGCAAGGGCCAGCGACAACCGGCAGACGAGGCCAAAACCCGCTCGAATGCCGCCATCGTCAAGTCCGAGATCGGCTTCGACATCGACGATCCGAAGCTTCCTGATCACATCGCCGACAACGCGCTGACCGCCGGCGGATACCCTTACGACAAGAAGCTGAAGCGAAAGGCCTATGAAAAGCAGCTCGGCGAACTGCAGTTCGAGCTGGTCAAGCTGCAGACCCACATCCGCAAGACCGGCACCCGCCTCGTCGTGCTGTTCGAAGGCCGTGACAGCGCCGGCAAGGGCGGCTGCATCTCGCGCTTCATGCAGCATCTCAATCCCCGTCACGCGCGTTCCGTCGCCTTGCCGAAGCCGACCGAGGCCGAGCGCGGCCAATGGTACTTCCAACGCTACGTCCCGCACCTGCCGACAGCCGGCGACATCACGCTGTTCGACCGCTCCTGGTACAACCGCGCCGGCGTCGAGCGCGTCATGGGCTTCGCCGACGAGGCGCAGGTCGCGGACTTCCTGCGCGATGCGCCAGAGTTCGAAGCCCTGCTCGTGCAGGACGGCATCAAGCTGTTCAAGATCTATCTGACGATCGGACGCGAAACGCAGCTCGAGCGCTTCCACGAGCGCCGCCACGATCCCTTGAAGCAGTGGAAACTCTCCGACATCGATCTCGCCGCGCTGACGAAATGGGACGCCTACACCAAGGCGCAGCACGACATGTTCCGCTTCACCCATACGCCGACGGCACCGTGGACCGCGATCCGCGCCAACGACCAGCGCCGCGCGCGGCTCGAGTGCATACGCCTCGTGCTGACGGCGTTCGACTACGACGACAAGGATGCCGATGCCGTCGGCGCCATCGATCCCAAATTGACCGGATCGACCGACGCGCTGTTCTTCGGTTCGTGAGCAGCTTCAGCGCACGACCAGCAGCGGGCACGCAAGGGTCGCGGCCAGCGGGCGCATGTCGCCGCCCGGCGGCAGCACCAGACCGCCGAGTTCGGCGATGACGAAGCCGGCGTGCAGGCGGCGCAGGCTCTCGGCGATCACCGCCACACCGCCACCGGGTTGCGCCAGCTCTTGCAGCGCGAGGCGATCGTCTTCCGGCAGGGCCGCGCGCACCTCTGCCGCGAGCCAGCTCATGCCGGCGCGGCTCTCGGCCAACACCGCGACGACGATCGGCGCGGAAGCCGCCGCCGCGATGCGCGACGCCGTCCGCACCATGCCGGCGAGACGGTCGGGATGTTCGACGACGGCGACCACCGGTCCCGGCGTCGCCGCTCTCCGCGATCTTGCGGCGGAGCGCGCTGCGATGACGACGCCCGTCATGCCGCCGACGCGCTCGAACAGGCCTTCGAGTCGATCGAGCGTCGCGGTCGACAGCGGCTCACCGAGCGCGACGACGTTCCACGGCCCCGCCGCCTGACACGCGCGCACCAGTGCTCCGACCGGCGTATCGCGAACATGCGACAGCGCGAGCGGCACCGAGGCCGCCGCCGCAAGCTCGGTGATGCGCCGTCCTGCCGCGCGGGCCGAGAGAGCCATGCGCCGCGACATCTCATCGACCATCAGCGGGCGCCCGGCCGTATCATGGCCCGGAGAAATCTCACGCGCGAAGGCGTATCCGGCGGCGTCGAAGATCTGGCGATCCTCGATCAGAAAGCCTTCGATCTCTGCGCCGAACGATCTGGCGACGAGGATCGCTGCGGCGATCACCGCATCGTCGCAGTCGGCCGAACAATCGAGACCGAGAACGACCCGGCCGCGGCCCTCTCCGCGCTCCGCGACGTGCGCCGTCACGCGCTGCCTCCCTTGTCGGTTGCGGCGTCGCGCGGCGTGCGCGCCAGCTCGCGCGCCTGGCGCGCATAGCCCAGCAGCTTGTCCTCGACGAGCCGATTGATGCTCGGCGCGGGAAAGGCGCCGTCACTGCCGCGCTCGCCCGCCGGCATGCCGGTCAAAAGTTCGATGCCCTGATCGACCGTCGCCACACTGTGAATGGAGAAGCGGCCCGCGCGCACCGCCTCGACCACGTCATCACGCAGCATCAGGTGCTGTACGTTGGCCTCCGGAATGAGCACACCCTGCGTCCCGTCGAGCCCGCGCGCGGCGCAGATATCGAAGAAGCCTTCGATCTTCTCGTTGACCCCGCCGATCGCCTGCACCTCGCCCCACTGGTTGATCGAGCCGGTGACCGCCAGCCCCTGGCGGATCGCTACCTCGGAGAGCGCCGACAACAGCGCATAAAGCTCGGCCGACGAGGCGCTGTCGCCGTCCACTCCGCCATAACTCTGCTCGAACACGAGGCTCGCGGCGAGCGCCAGCGGCTGCTCGAGAGCGTAGCGCCCGGCGAGGAAGCCCCACAGGATCATCACGCCCTTGGAATGCAGCGGTCCGCCGGTCTTCGCCTCTCGCTCGATGTCGGTGACGCGGCCCGATCCGAACCGCACGCGCGCGCTGATGCGGCCCGGATGCCCGAACGACAGCTCGCCAAGCTCCAGCACAGACAGACCGTTGATCTGCCCGACCTTGGCACCCTCGGTATCGATCAGCACGATCCCGCGCGCGATTGCCTCCTGCGCGCGCTCCCGCAACCGGTCGGCGCGCTGCCGGCGTGCAGCCACCGCGGCGGCGATGTCGGCGGCATCGATGGTGTCGCGATCCGACTTGCCGGCGAGGTGATCGGCCTCACGCACGATGTCGGCGATGCGGCCGATCTCGAGCGAGACCTTGTCCCGGTCGCTGGCCATCCGTGCGCCTTCCTCGATCAGGCGCGCGACACCTCCTGCGGTCACGGGATTCAGGCGATGACGCGTGACGATCGACGCAACCAGACCGGCGAATGCGCGATCGTTCTCTTCCGACCGCGCCATCGCGTCGTCGAAGTCGGCTTGCACCTTGAACAGCCGCGCGAACTCTGGGTCCGCCTGCGCTAGGCTGTAGTAGAGGTCACGCTCACCGAACAGGATCACCTTCACGTCGAGCGGGATGGGCTCGGGCTGCAGCGTCTCGGTGGTCAGCAACCCCATCATCTCGGATGGCTGCTCGATGCGGATCTCGCCGGATTTGAGCGCGCGCTTCAGGGCTTCCCAGGCGAGATCCGCAAGATCGGAAGAGCACACGTCTGAACTCCAGTCACTTAGGCAACTCGTATG
>CALFEM010000183.1 GCA_937950105.1 uncultured Alphaproteobacteria bacterium
GCTTACCCCTGGAGGCTGCGAACGAGACGATGCGCTCGACCTCGGGCCTGGCGAGGAAGCTCATCAGGTAGACGCCATTGCCGGCGACGCGCGGATCGTTGGAGAAGGCGATAACCGGCACGTTGGCGGCGCGTGCCACCGGAGCGGCGCCGCTGACAGCCTGCGCAAACAGCGGCCCGAGGATGATCTCGGCGCCGTCCTTGGTCGCCTGTTCGGCCGCGAGCCGCGCGCCCTCCGCGGAGCCGCCGTCGTCTTTCACGATCAGCCGCACGTTGGGATTGTCGCGCTCGAACAGTGCCATCTCGCCGGCCTGCTTGAGGCTTTTGGCCACGTGCGCGGCAGGCCCCATGCCGGCGAGCGGCAGCAGCACGGCGATTTTCACCGGCTGGCCCGGTTTGGCATTGTCGGGGATCGGGGCCGCCGGCGCCTGCAGGGCAGCCTCGTTGGCGCCGTTGGTGCCAAGATTCGTGCTGCACGCGCCGAGCATGGCGGCGCATAGGGTGGCGATAACAGCAAAGCTGCGGCTGCGGCCGAGGCGATCGGCCTCGCGGCGCTGGAAGAGGCCGCTGGGGGCGTTCATCAGTCGTATTTCCCTGTTCGATAGCGCAGGCGCACCCGACGCACGCAACCCGTTGATCCAACGCTTACAGAGCGTTACGCGGCGATCCAGTCCCACGCGCAGTGCCGCCACGCGCAAAGCTACGCACCCACAGACAAGTTATAGAGCACCGCAGCGGCGCGCGATACCAGCACTCAGGTGGACGGCCGCGCCTTGCTGCTCCCGTTCGGAGTGGAGGTGCAGCACCGATCTTGTGTTATGCGCTCGGCCAAGGGACGAGAAGAGGCGCGGCGGCACAATCCGCGGGAAACTGCGCGGCGGCCGCTCCGGCGGCGGAAGAACAGTTGTGCTGCCCCCGTCGCAGGCTGCTCAGGCCCCGGTTTACAAGGATGAGCGCGTCGGCCGAAGACAGCAGCGCCGACCCGGCGGCAACGCACGGCGTGTGGAGGATATGTGGACAAGGATCGCGATCGAGCGTCGGACGCGCCCGGAGCGGCCGGAGCAGGAGACGCCCGGGCGAATCGGCTCGACCAGGTCGTCGATGCAACACGAGGCGAGTTCGCTCGCATCGCTGCGGGCCGTCTCGACCCCGGCCTCTACCTGGTGGCGACTCCGATCGGCAATCTCGGCGACATCACGCTGCGCGCTCTCGCCGTTCTCGCCCGCGCCGACGTCATCTATTGCGAGGACACGCGCCACTCGCGCACGCTCGCCGCGCACTTCCGGCTGGCCGCACCGCTGAAGCCCTATCACGAGCACAACGGCGCGGTGCAGCGTCCGCGCATTCTCGCGGAACTGGACGACGGCAAGGCGGTGGCGCTGATCTCGGACGCCGGAACGCCGCTTGTTTCCGATCCCGGATTCAAGCTGGTGCGCGAGGTGATCGACGCCGGGCATCGTGTCGAAAGCCTGCCCGGCGCGTCCGCCGCCATTACGGCGCTGACGCTCTCCGGACAGCCGAGCGATGCGTTCCTGTTTGCCGGCTTCCTGCCGCCACGCAGCGCCGCCCGGCGCACACGCATCGGCGAACTAGCGGCGGTTCCGGCGACGCTCGTTTTCTACGAGGCGCCACAACGGCTGGCGGAATGCCTCGCCGATCTTGTAGCCGTTCTGGGGGATCGCGAAGCGGCGGTGGCACGCGAGTTGACCAAGCTGCACGAGGAGACGCGGCGCGGCACGCTCGCCGATCTGGCGGCGCATTACGCGGAGACGGAAGCGCGCGGTGAGATCGCCATCGTCGTCGGTCCGCCGGGCGCGGGCGAAGTGACGGACGCCGCGATCACGGCCGCTCTGCAGACTGCGCTCGGGGACATGCGCCTCAAAGATGCGTCGAAAGCCGTCGCCGAGGCGCTGGGCGTACCGCGCGGTCGCGTCTATGACATCGGGCTGCGCCTCAAGGGCGAGGGCGAGCCGCAACCATGAAGCACCGCACCGATGCGCACGGCGGCCCGCATGAGCAGCCCGGGGAGGACGCGCGGCGCAGCGAGCGTCGGCGGCGTTACCGGCGCGGGCATCTCGCGGAGGCGCTGGCAGTGGCGATGCTGTCGCTGAAAGGTTATCGCGTGCTCGGCCGACGCGTGGTGACGCCATCGGGTGAGATCGACCTGATCGCGGTGCGGGGCAGGCGTCTCGCGTTCGTCGAGGTCAAGCGGCGCGCAACGCGCGAGGCGGCTGAGGCCTCGATCTCCGACCAGCAGCGCCGGAGGGTTCGTCGCGCCGCCGATCTCTGGCTGGCGAAACGGCCAGCGTATCACGGGCACGATCTCTGTTTCGATCTCGTGCTCGTGCTGCCGTGGCGCTGGCCCGTGCATCTCGAGAACGCGCTCTAGGCGCGCGGGGCTGGTGGGGCGGCCGCGCGCGGACGAGAACTCACGCGGGCTTT
>CALFEM010000184.1 GCA_937950105.1 uncultured Alphaproteobacteria bacterium
GCCCCGCATCTCGGCCGCGGCCTGATGGCACGCGCCATCCGCGCGGTGCTGCCGTTCTCGTTCCAGGTTCTGCGGCTGCATCGGCTCGACGCCGCCGTGATGCCGCAGAACCTGCGCTCGATCCGCCGGCTGGAGCAGGCGGGCTTCGTGCGCGAGGGGCTGGCGCGGCGCTATCTCAAGATCTGCGGCCAGTGGGAGGATCACCTCCTCTATGCGTTGCTCGCGGACGACGCGGACCTTTCCGGCAGGGAGCGCCCATGATTGCCTCCCAGCAACGCTCACGGGCTGCACTGCGCAAGCTCATCGGCCTCGCCACGCTGCTGTTGGCGGTGCTGACCCTCGCCCTTGTGTCCCCGCACACGGCGCTGGCGCTCGAAGCCATCGTGGTGCAGGCGGATCAGGATCGCGTCGAGATCACCGCCAGGGGCGAAGCCTACGAAGGGCGCGGCGACAGCCTGACGGTCGAGACGGCCGCCGGCGGCGACGGCGTCCGCGGCCGCATGTCGGTGCGCGCCGTCACGTCTGGCACCAATCCGAGCTGGTTCGTGTTCGCGCTCACCAATCCGACCGACAAGCCGATCGAGCGCTGGCTCACCGCCGAGCGCTACACGGCGTCCAGCTCAGGCGTGGTGTGGCCCGATCTCGACGCGCGCCGGCTCGAAGCGGTGACGCCGTCGATCGGCTTCGTGCCGAGCCGCGTCAAATCCGACCGCGCCGACATCTTCGCGCTGACGGTGGAGCCGGGGCAGACCATCACCTACGTCGTCGAACTCGCCTCCGATCGCTTCCCGCATATCTCGCTGGCCAAGCCGCTCGAATACGAGGTGAAGGCGCGCGATCGCCAGCTGTTCAACGGCGTGATGATCGGCCTGACCGTGCTGACGGCGGTGTTTCTCACCTCGATCTTCGCCGCCAACCACAAGATCATCTTCCCCGCCGCCGCGCTCTTCTCGTGGTGCGTGCTGGCGTACCTGTGCGTCGACTTCGGCTTCTTCCACAAGCTGTTCAACCTCAAGCCGGAGGACAACGCCGTCTATCGCGCCGCCGCCGAGGCGGCGATGGCGGCCAGCCTCGTCATGTTCCTCTATGCGTTCCTGCGCCTGCGGTTGAGCCACGGCCTGGTGCGCATGCTGTCACTGATCTGGATCGCGGCGCAGCTCTCGCTGGTCGCCGTCGCGGCCATCGACCCGCGCCTCGCGGCGACCTTCGCGCGCTTCTCGTTCGTCGCCATCGGCGGCATCGGCGCGCTGGTGACGCTGTACCTCGCCGTGCGCGGACAGGATCGCGCGCTGCATCTGGTACCGACCTGGATCCTGTTCCTCATCTGGATCTTCCTCGCCGCCGTCACGCTGACCGGACGCCTGCAGGGCGACATGTTCGTCTCGGCTCTGATCGCCGGCCTCGTCATGGTCGTGCTGCTGATCGGCTTCACCGTCACCCAGTTCGCATTCCGCTCCATCGAGCCGCTGGCGGGCCTCTCGCCGAGCGACAACCAGTTGCGCGCGGTCGCCGTCGACGGCGCGCGCTCGGCGGTCTGGGAGTGGTCGAGCCGCCGCGACGAGATCAAGGTCGGAACCATTGTCGAGGAAGCGCTCGGCCTCAACCCGGGCGAGCTTTCAGTCAAGGTCGACGACTTCCTCAAGCACGTCCTGCAAGCCGATCGCGAGCGCTTCCGGCTGATGCTGTGGAGCGTGCAGGAGCGCGCCGGAGGAACCATCCGCGCCTCGTTCCGCATGCGCCATGCCGACAACACGTACCGCTGGTTCGAGTTGGAGGCGGCGTCCGTCGCCACCGGTGACCGGCGTGCGGTGCGCTGCGTCGGCCTGATGCGCGACGTTACCGACGCCAAGATGGCGCACGAACGGCTCATCACCGATGCCGTGCATTGCAGCCTGACCGGCCTGCCGAACCGTGCGCTTCTGCTGGATCGCCTCGGCATCGTCATGCAGCGCGCCAAGGTCGATCCCAAGGTGCGCCCGACGGTGTTCCACATCGACATCGACAAGTTCAAGATCATCAACGCCACGCTCGGCTACGATGTCGGCGACAGCGTGCTGCTGACAGTGGCGCGTCGGCTGCAACGTCATCTCGGTGCCTTCGATACCCTGGCGCGCGTCGGCGGCGACCAGTTCGCGATCGTGTTCGTCGAGGAACAGGAAGCGCGCGAACTCGCAGCGCTGGCCGAGCGGGTGCGCCGCAGCCTGCGCTCGCCCATCCGCATCGCCAGCGAGGAGGTCGTGCTGACCGGCTCACTCGGTATCGCCATCTACGACGGCGAGGAAGACACCGCCGCCGACCTGCTGAAGGAGGCCGAGATCGCCATGTTCCGCGCCAAGCGCGGCGGCCCCGATCGCATCGAGATCTTCCGCACGGAGATGCGCAGCGACGACGATCCCGAAGCCGGCATCGAAGGGCTCGTGCGCAAGGCCGTCGACAAGGGCCAGCTCAAGGTCTTCTTCCAGCCGATCGTCTATCTGCCGACCGAGGAACTCGCGGGCTTCGAGACGTTCGTGCGCTTCGAGCACCCGAAGCTCGGCCTCGTCAACCCGGCGCTCTACCTCACCGCTGCGGACGACGGCGCGCATCTGCACCGCGTCGTGTCGTTCTCGCTCGCCCGCTCGATCGAGGCGGCGGCACAATGGCAGAAGGAACTACCTCGGCCCGAGGATCACCTGTTCGTCAGCGTCGATCTGTCGAACCGCGAGCTGCTGCGGCCTGCGCTGGTTCAGGAGGTGCGCCATGCGCTCGGCG
>CALFEM010000185.1 GCA_937950105.1 uncultured Alphaproteobacteria bacterium
AGGAAGGATGTGGTGCGTGCGACCGACGGGCGTCAGGTGCCGTGGGACCACTCGGCGCTGACAGGGGATTTCTATTTCGTGCCGGTGCAGATTGCCGAGGTTCCGGCTGCGGGCACCGTCTCGCCCGCGCCCGCCGCTGCGTCCGACGACATCACCGCGCTCAAGGACCGGCTGGCGAAGCTGGAAGCCGAGGCGAAGACGCGCGATGCAGCACCACCAGCGGGCGCCATGATGACGGCCGACGGCATCCGTTTGGCGGAGCTGCGGGCGCGGGCCGCGAACCTCGACGATCTGGTCAACGATCTGCGCAAGCGGCTCACCGAGAAAAGCATGGAGCAGGCGCGGGCCAACCCCAACGACAAGATGAAACTGCAACGCGACGTGTCGAACATCATGCTGGAATGGACGCGGCGCGGCCAGGACCTCAAGAAGGTGCGCGACGAGATCGCCGTGCTCGAAGGCAAGGCGGGGGCGCCCGCAGGCAAGAACGACGGCAACGACAGCCAGCAGGTCGCGGCTGCCATCCCACCCGTTACCGCGCGTCCCGATCCGAACGCCAGCGCTGCGGAGTTCGCAGCGAGCGACAACGTGCGCCTCGAAGGCCGCGAGATCAGATCGTTCAAGGCGCCGAACCCGGACGCCTGCCGTAACGCGTGCGCGGGCGAGGCCGGCTGCATCGGCTATCAGCATGGCCGCAAGATACCCGTCATGGGCCAATGCCAACTGTTCTCGACAATCGACGCCCGCCACGACGACCCGAGCTGGCGTAGCGGGGTATCGAAACAGCCCGGCTCGCTGGCGGCCCTGCCCTCGCAGCCGTCCCGTTCGAAACAGGGGTTCGACTTCTACGACCGCGTGGTGGTCTTCGGCAGCGTCATCAAATCCGCCGATGCAGACAGCGCCGACGGCTGCATGACGGTCTGCCGCAACACCTCGGGCTGCAAGGCCGCGAGCTTCTCGCAACTGTCGCAGGCATCGAAGCCGATGTGCGTCGTCTTCGACAGCGTGCAGGCGACGAAGCCGCACCTACTCACCGGCACGTCGGTCGCCATTTTGAGGAACCGCCCTTGAGGTTGACCTTTGCGGACACTTGCCGCTTCAGTATTCTGAAGCCTGGAGGCTGGCCATGAACCCGCTCTTTGAGCGACATCGTCCCGAGATCGAAAGGCTCTGCCGTCGCTTCGGCGTAGCCCAACTTGCAGTGTTCGGCTCGGCGACCGGTGCTGACTTCCGCCCTCTCTCGAGCGATATCGATTTCGTCGTCGAATTCCAGCCGGCGGCGCGAAACAACGCTTTCGACCGCTATTTCGGATTGAAGGAAGAACTGGAGCGTCTCTTCGAACGGCCCGTCGACCTCCTCACGAAACCCTCGATCAGAAATCGCTATCTGCGCCGTGAGATCGAAGCCAGTAGCCAGCAACTCTATGGCGCATAGTCCTGAAAAACTGCTGGCGGATATCCTCGCGGCCTGCTCCGCCATCTCGGCCTTCACGCTAGGTCGAACGCGCGACGAGTACGCGGCCGACCTCATGCTGCGTTCCGCGGTCGAGCGACAGTTGGAGATACTCGGCGAGGCCATTCTGCGTCTCGGCGCACTCGATCCCGAACGTGTCGCTCGCATCAGCGAGCATCGACGCATCATCGCGATGCGCAACATCATCGCGCACGGCTACGACGGACTCGACAACGACGTCGTGTGGCAGGCTGTCGGGGAGAAGATCGTGATCGTTCAGCGCGAAGCCGGAACGATGCTGAACGAACTCGACCCTGAGGCTGACATCGGGTGAGCCGCGACCCCCGGCGAGCGGTCAGATCGTGCCGAGTTCGCTCATGGCGAATCCGCTGGCGGCGGCGAGGGCGAGCACGAGCGCGATGACGACGGGCCACGAGAGCCGGTGAGAGAACCACGCGCCGAGGCCGCCGATCAGCAGCGCGCCGGCGACAACGCCGAGCGGCCCGCCGAACAGGAATGCGGCAAACGCGGCGCCCTGCAAGGCTTCGCCGCCGACCGGTCCGCTCTTCCAGATCATCAGCGCGCCCATGACCCAGACGCCGGCGAGGAAGCTCAACGGCGCGGCGACGACCGCGAGCAGCGATCCGACGCCCAGACCTCGCCAGCGTGATCGCGTCATGGACACATCCTCTCGGCCGTTGCGGATACCGGCACATCACGCGGCGATTGCGGATTTGATATGTCGGCGTGTCGCTTCGCGAGCGGGCTCGCGCCCCTCGCCACATGCGGCCCCTGTGCGGGGTCGAGGGGGCCAGCCCCCTCGCCTTCACTTTCTTCGCTCACGGCGCGTGCCGACGTCCAGCGCTTGCGCGACCGAGAAATGTCCACTCTGATGGCTGGGTCCTCGGGACGAGCCCGAGGATGACAAGCGCAACGGACGGATCGACACTCAGGCCAGCGCGCGGCCGCGGATGATGCCGCGGCCGGCGAACTTCGCCACGTCGCCGAGTTCGCCCTCGATGCGGATGAGCTGGTTGTACTTGGCGAGGCGATCCGAGCGCGACAGCGAGCCGGTCTTGATCTGCCCGCAATTGGTGGCGACGGCGAGATCGGCGATGGTCGAGTCCTCGGTCTCGCCCGAGCGATGCGACATCACGGCCGTATAGCCGGCGCGCTGCGCCATGTTCACTGCGTCGAGCGTTTCGGTCAGCGTGCCGATCTGGTTGACCTTGACGAGGATCGAGTTGGCGGTGCCCCTGGCGATGCCCTGAGAGAGGCGCTCGGTGTTGGTGACGAACAGATCGTCGCCGACGAGCTGGCACTTCTTGCCGATCAGCTCGGTCAGCGCCTTCCAGCCATCCCAGTCGTCCTCGGCCATGCCGTCCTCGATGGAGATGATCGGGTACTTCTTGACGAGCGCTTCGAGGTACTTCGCCATGCCGGCGCTGTCGAGCGTCTTGCCCTCGCCTTCCATGACGTACTTGCCGCCCTTGAAGAACTCGGTCGAGGCGCAGTCGAGCGCCAGCATGACGTCGTCGCCGGGCTTGTAGCCGGCCTTCTCGATCGCCTTCATGATGAAGGAGAGGGCGTCGTCGGCGCTCTTCAGAGCCGGCGCGAAGCCGCCCTCGTCGCCGATGCCGGTGTTGTGGCCGGCGTCCTTGAGGCTCTTCTTCAGCGCGTGGAAGATTTCGGCACCCATGCGGATCGACTCCGAGCAGCTCTCGGCGCCGACCGGCATGATCATGAATTCCTGGATGTCGATCGGGTTGTCGGCGTGGGCGCCGCCGTTGATGATGTTCATCATCGG
>CALFEM010000186.1 GCA_937950105.1 uncultured Alphaproteobacteria bacterium
TGTCGTCGCCGTCGCCGGACTGCGCGACGATCGTGTCGTCGCCGGCGCCTGCATCAATGGCGTCATTGCCCTTGGCTGCGATGATCGTATCGTCTCCGGCTCCAGCCAGAATCAGGTCGTCGCCTTCTGTTCCGACGAGAACGTCATCGCCGTCGGTCCCGACGATGATGGTCATCTGCGGCCCACCATCTGCCGGGAGGGGGGCGGGCGCCGGAAGCTCGATGCTTGCAAGCCGGGCGGCAGGACTTGCGACGGGGCCGCTGCTTCCGATCGCACTCGCGGCCGGGCTGGCGGAGGAGGCCGGCTCTTCGTCGAGCACGCGCAGCAAGGCATACTGCGGCACGAGTGCCTCGCCATCCGTCACCTGGTATGTGAACACGACCTCACCGGCGTGCCCTTGCGACGCCGTGTACTGCCACCGGCCGTCGCTCATACGAACGATGGTGCCCGATGTGGCCGATAGCCCGAGCACACCCAGATGGTCGCCGTCGGGATCGCTGGCGAAGCGCAGCAGATCGAGGCTTCCGATGATGATCGTTTGCGTCAGGAGCATGTCGCTGAGCGTGACGCGCGCGCTGATCGCCGGCGCCCGGTTGATCTCGCCATCGTCGTCGTCATCGTCCTCGGTTGCGTTCGGCGGCGCGTAGGGGTTCGCGGGGGCGCCGCCTTCGTCGGCGGCATCGGCCACGGAACCGCTGGACCTCGCGAAGGCGAGTGGCTGCTCGGGTTCGTTGTCATTGCTCGGCGCGCGGGTCGCGTCGAGCGCGCTCGAGCCGTGGAAGGCCATGCGGTTGACAGGAACTTCACGCGAGGCGGCTTCCGTTGCGGAATGGAGCCCCAAGCCGAGACGCGGCGCATCGAATGACAGCGGACTGTCGGCGAATTTGTCGACGTCTGGCGGCGTCGATGCGGGCTGCGCGGTGTCTCCCTGCTCCGGATCGTCGAGCGGGCGCACGAACGCGCGCGCTGCTTCCGGCTCGCTCTCGAGGGCCTTGGCGTCGGGTGTCTTGCCGAACAGCATGTCCTTGACGAGCAGGAGGGCGTTGGCGAGCAGCAGGCCGAACGTGATGCGCGCGATCGGCCGCGCCTCGCTCTCCTCGCTCTGCTCATAGCGTGAGCGCGGCAAGTCCTGTGGATCGATCGGTGTGCCAGGACGCATCATGAGTGAGCCTCCTCGCGAAGCATCTACGCGACACCGCGCTCTTTGACCGCTGGTTTGACCCGGGCAACATTCGACTTCGGAGACGCGATATTGGCCTTCAACACTTCGTCCTTCGGGCCGAAGGCCGTCATCTTTCCGGACTGGACAATGCCCACCATGTCGACGCTCGCCAGCGCGCTCGGCCGGTGCGCAATGACGATGGCGATGCCGCCGCGCTGGCGGATGCCCTTGATGGCATCGGACAAGG
>CALFEM010000187.1 GCA_937950105.1 uncultured Alphaproteobacteria bacterium
GCGAGCGGCACGCGCGTCGTCTTGCCGGCGCCGGGCGGTGCCACCAGAACGGCGGACGCGCCGCGCTCGAGCGCCGCCCCGAGGTCGGCGAGCACGCTGTCGATGGGCAAGGGGGTGTCGAACAGCGCTGAGGTCATCGTCGGATGGAAGGCCACGCAAGGGCTCGCAATTCACTCTCGCGCAGCCGGAGCTTACGGTCCCCCGCGCGGGCGCAATCTGAGGGACCCGCGCCCGGCGCGCAACCTCCGCTCCGTACACCCGTCACAATTGCCGCGTAGGCGTTTCGGCCCGGCGCGCCCGCAGAAGCCTGCCGGTTGCCGCTACACTGTTCGCGCCGATGGCCACTCTTTTGCATCTTCAACGGCACAATGGCCGTGTTGCCGGCAGCGGCGATCGGATAGGATTGCGCTCCGCATTGAGAAGATCGATACGTTCCCGCGCTATTGTGCGCGATCCCGCCGGAGGCACCTTCATGACCACACCGACAAATCGCGGCCCGCAGGGGCTGGTCCCCGCCAACGAGGTGCGGCTCGACGAAGCGGCGCAAAAGAACCTGACGCGGGCGAAGATGGTCTCGGCGTCGCTCGGCGCGATCGTCTCCATCCTGATGCGGTCGAGCGAGCACAAGCATCATTCGCTGGTCGATCTCGAATGGCTGATCGGCCCGGCCATCGCCCGCCAGCAGTTCGCCATCGTCGAGGCGCCGCAGGGACCGGACAACAATCTCATCGTTCCCGTCGCCACCGTGCTGTGGGCGATGGTGTCGCCGGGCGTCGATGCGCGCCTGTCGGGCGAACTCGAGCAGCCGGTGCGGCTGACACCTGCGGAATGGACCAGCGGCGACATTCCCTGGATCGTACTCGCAGCCGGTGACGGGCCGGCGCTGACGTCGCTGCTGCAGAAGGTGACCGAGTCGAAGTTCGCGACGAGGCCGCCGAAAATTCGCGTGCGCAATCGCGATGGCCGCATCGCCGTCGGCCGGCTCGAACTGAAACCGCGCGATGCCGCACCAGCCACCTGAGGCAGGCTTTGCCGATGACGTCGTGTCGCGTATTCCGTTATCTCACTTGCAGCGCCATCCGCGGCAACGTCGACGCTGATCCGTCGGCAGCGCAGCGCGTCGTCTCCCGGGGGCGCCGCGCATGAGCGTGCAACCGGTGCCGCAGGGCCATGCCACCGCCATGCAGGCGGAGAGCAACGTCATCGTCGCGGCGCTCAGGCGCCATCGCGGCGTGTTCATGCTGGTCGGCATGATCTCGGGCGTCATCAACGTGCTGGCTCTGACCGGCTCGTTCTACATGCTGCAGATCTACGATCGCGTGCTCACATCGCACAGCGTGCCCACGCTGATCGGTCTCAGCATCCTGATGGCCGGCCTCTACGTCATCTACGGCCTGCTGGATTTCTTTCGCCTTCGCATCATGAGCCGCATCGGCATGTCGCTCGATCGCGACATCGCCGGCAAGGTGTTCTCGGTGATCCAGCTTCTGCCCCTGCGCACACGCGGCGGCGGCGACGGCATGCAGCCGATACGCGATCTCGACAGCATCCGGTCGTTCCTGTCGGGCCTCGGACCGACAGCGCTGTTCGATATGCCGTGGATGCCGGTGTATCTCGCCGTCATCTATCTGCTGCATCCGCTGCTCGGGCTGTTCGCGACCGCAGGCGCGCTGCTGCTCGCGGTGCTGACGCTGTGGACCGAGGTCGCGAGCACGGAACCGCTGAAGAGCGCGGCGCGCACCGGTGCCGATCGCGCCGCGCTGGGAGAAGCCTCGCGCCGCAATGCCGAAGCGATCCGCGCGCTCGGCATGGGCGAGCGCATGTCGGAGCGCTGGCAGAATGTAAACGCGCGTTTCGTCGACGAGCAGACGAACGCGGCCGACGCCGCCTCTGCCATCGGCTCGTTGAGCAAGATCCTGCGCCTGCTGCTGCAATCGGGCATGCTCGGTCTCGGCGCCTGGCTGGTGCTGCAGGGCTCCGTCTCCGCCGGCACCATCATCGCCGCCTCGATTACCATGTCGCGGGCGCTGGCCCCGATCGAGACGGCCATCGCCCACTGGCGCGGTTTCGTCGCCGCACGTCAGAGCTATCGCCGCCTCGTGCAACTGTTCACGGAAGTCGAGCGCGACGACCGCAGGCGCCACGCGCTGCCGGCTCCGCGCAGCGTTCTCGCCGTCCAGAACCTGTTCGTGATGCCGCCGTCCTCGACCGTGCCGGTGCTCGCCAATGTCAGCTTCGCGTTACAGGCCGGCGAGGGCATGGGCGTCATCGGACCTTCGGCGTCGGGCAAATCCTCGCTGGTGCGCGCGCTGGTCGGCGTATGGCGCGTCACCCATCCGGCATCCTCGATCCGGCTCGACGGCGCCTCTCTCGACCAGTGGAGCGCCGACGACCTCGGCCGCCACATCGGCTACCTGCCGCAGGATATCGAGCTGTTCGACGGCACCGTCGCAGAGAATATCGCCCGGTTCGACGCGAGCGCCAGCGACGCCGAAGTCGTTGCGGCCGCAGAGGCTGCCGGCTGCCACGACATGATCGTGCGTCTGCCGGGCGGCTATGCCTCGCGCCTCGGCGAAGGCGGCCAGCATCTCTCGGGCGGCCAGCGCCAGCGCATCGCCCTTGCACGGGCGCTGTTCCGTGATCCGTTCATGGTAGATCGGAAGAGCGTCGTGTAGGGAAAGAGTGTAGATCTCGGTGGTC
>CALFEM010000188.1 GCA_937950105.1 uncultured Alphaproteobacteria bacterium
TCCATCTCGGCGAGCGCGACTGCTCGCTGCAGCGCCGCCACCAGAAGGTCTGGGAGGAAGCGCCCTCGCCCGCGCTGAACGCCGCCTCACGCGCCAAGATCGGCGAGACGGTCGCGGTCGCCATGCGCAAGCTCAAATATCGCGGCGCCGGCACGGTCGAGTTCCTGTTCGAGGACGGCGAGTTCTACTTCATCGAGATGAACACGCGCCTGCAGGTCGAGCACCCGGTCACCGAAGCCATCACCGGTATCGATCTGGTGCTCGAGCAATTGCGCGTCGCCTCGGGTGCGCAATTGACGCTGAAGCAGGAGGACGTGACGTTCTCCGGCCACGCCATCGAGTGCCGCATCAACGCCGAGAACGCGCGCACCTTCCGTCCCTCGCCCGGCAAGATCACCTACTGGCACCCGCCCGGCGGACTCGGCGTGCGCGTCGATTCCGGCGTCTATCAGGGCTATTCGATCCCGCCCTACTACGACAGCCTGATCGGCAAGCTGATCGTGCACGGCAAGACCCGCAACGAGTGCATGATGCGCCTGAAGCGCGCCCTCGGCGAGTTCGTGATCGACGGCATCGAGACGACGATTCCGCTGTTCAACGAGCTGATCCGCCAGCCGGACATCGCCAACGGGCTGTACGACATCCACTGGCTCGAAAAATTCCTCGGAAAGTCATAAGGTCGGCGAAATGCGCGCGAGGATGATGGGCGGCCGCGTTCTCGCGCGGTGCCACATCTCTCGAGCGCGCCCGCCGCACTGCCGAGGAGCACGAGGTCCGTGACGTCCCGCGACGACATCGTCATCGAGATCACGCCGCAGGTCCTGCTGAAGGCCTATAGCTGCGGTATCTTCCCGATGGCGGAGAGCGCCGACGACGCCGCCCTCTACTGGATCGAGCCGCAGCACCGCGGCATCCTTCCGCTCGACTCTTTCCATCTGCCGCGCCGGCTGGCGCGCACGTTGCGCACCACCACGCTCCACGTTCGCGTCGATACCGATTACGAAGGTGTCATCGCTGGTTGCGCCGCCTCGCGGCCCGGCCGCCGCTCGACGTGGATCAACGGGCGCATTCGCAATCTCTACCGCGAGCTGTTCGATCTCGGCCACTGCCACACCGTCGAGGTCTGGGACGGCGCGCGTCTCGTCGGTGGTCTCTACGGTGTCGCGCTCGGCGGGGCTTTCTTCGGCGAGAGCATGTTCTCCTACGAGCGCGATACGTCGAAGATCGCGCTGATGCACCTGATCGCGCGGCTCATCGCGGGCGGCTTCAAGCTGCTCGACACGCAATTCGTCACCGAGCACCTGCGCCAGTTCGGCGCCGTCGAGGTGGAGCGCGGCGATTTCCAGCTGCTGCTCGACGATGCCCTCAAGGTGCATGGCGAATTTCACCGCATGCCGCACGAGATACCGGCGACCGACGTGGTCGATCTGCTCACCCGCCATGCCGTCGCCGACTGACGGCTGACGCCGCCGCTTCGCTCCGCGATTGTTCCAACGCCTGTGCCCGCTGGAACTGAGCCGGGACCCCACATCGCGCACTGTCTTCTCATCGGCAATTCGCCGGCCAACCGCGGGGCAACGCCCGAACGCGAACCCCGCCCGATGAGAAGGACACTCCACATGATCGCACGCAAACTCGTCGTCGCCTCGCTCGCCGCCACCGTCGCCCTGCTCGGCGCCGTCGGCTCGGCGGAAGCCGGCCGCCGCCACGGCGGTTTCGGTCTGAAGTTCGGTGGTGGTGGCTTCCACAAGCACCACCACCACTTCCATCATCGCCACTTCTACGGCCCGCGCATCGTCATCGGCGGCGGCGGCTGCGGCTACTACTGGAACAAGTGGAAGTGGACCGGCTCGTACTACTGGAAGGCAAAGTACTACAACTGCGTCTCCTGATTGCGTTTGCAGGATCGAACTGGCGCGCTCCCGGCTCCGGCCGTGGAGCGCGCTTCATTTCTGCGGCGGGTGTCGTTGCAAAGCCCCGCCATGTGAAGGGCGCCGAAAGAAACTGGTCCCTGTATCGTGCGAGACAGCGAGCGATCGCAGGCGCTGGCATTGTCGGTTCATCGGAACGGCCACGGCGAGATGCAAGCCGAAGCCACCGAGAGCCAACAGCGCGAAGGAGACCAGCCCGACTGCACTTCAAGCGACTCCCCTCCCTCCCCAACCCGGTGCCGGAGCGCCGCCCTGCTCCCCCCACCCCCCGTGCACGCGGCCCCGCACCGGGCCCCTCGCCCCCGGCTCCTCCACCGGGGGCGTTTTGTTTTGAAGAATGGAGCAGAACGGCTGCCGCAGTGAACTGCTCAGCCCATGGCCTCGGCACGCTCACGGCCACGGTTGCGGCGCATGTCGAGCTGCAATTGCCAGATGGCGAACGCCACCCAGCCGAGATTGAACAGAACGCCCGCCGCGACGACAACTTCGCCCGGGATCGGACCGATCGCGGTCCGCTGCCAGAGCTGATCGATGCTGGCCAGAGGCGTCGGGTGGATCGCCACCTTGCCGTAATAGGCGACCGCCTGGATGCCGAGGATCCAGACGTAGTTGCGACGCAAGCGCCGCCCGACCGCACGCGCCATGCTGACGTGGTGATGCGGCAGCAGATAATCCTTCGCGAGCGTCTCGTTCCAGCCGTTGGCGGTGCTGACGCCATGGCCGCGCAGCATCGGCGCATAGAGGTGCTTCTCCATAGATCGGAAGAGCG
>CALFEM010000189.1 GCA_937950105.1 uncultured Alphaproteobacteria bacterium
ACGGCGTGCCGGCACATTCCCGCAGCATTACGCATGGCCTTCAGGAGACTTTCGACATGTCGGAGCAACTCGTCCTCACGGTGATCGCGCGCGACCGGCCGGGCATCATCCGTTCGCTTTCGGGCGTCATCGCCCAGCATGGCGGCAACTGGGTCGACAGCTCGATGGCGCGGCTCGGCGGCGAGTTCGCCGGCATCCTGCTGGTGGCAGTGCCGCTGGCCAACATCGCCGGCATCGAGACGGCGCTGGCCGCGCTGAAGACCGACGGGATCGAGGTCAGCGTGCGGCGCGCGGCGGGCGAGGCGGCGCCCAAGGGCAAGCGCGTGTTCCTCGAGCTGACCGGCAACGACCACGCCGGCATCATCGCCGAGATCTCGGGCGAGATTGCGCGGCTCGGCGCCAGCATCGACGAGCTGACGACGCGCGTCTATCCGGGTTCCATGTCGGGCACCAAGATGTTCGAGGCGCACGCCGACGTGATCCTGCCCGAGGGTGTCGATGCGGAGGCCGTGCGCGAGCGGCTCGAGGACATTGCCGACGACCTCATGGTCGAGATCGAGGTCGAGCTGCCGGGCGAGCGCAAGGACCAGCCGCAACGCCGCGCGTGATGAGGACGTGTGCCTGCAAGTTCCCTCTCCCCATGAAGGATGGGGAGAGGGGGATCAGGCAGCGCCTCGATCGTCCGATCGTAGCGAGGACGTGAAGGGGCGGCGCCAAGTTGATGTCCTACTCCGCCGCCTGCTTGGGCACTTCCGGCGCCCACTTGAGCTTCGGCTCGCGTGCGGCTTTGGTTTCGTCGAGGCGGCGGCGCGGCGTGTAGCGTGGCGCCTGCGTGAACCGCTCGACATCGCCGGCCTTCGCCGCACCGACGAGCGCGCGCATCACGGCAATGAAGTTGTCGAGTGACGCTCTGCTCTCGCTCTCGGTCGGCTCGATCAGCATGGCGCCGTGCACCACCAGCGGGAAGTACATGGTCATCGGGTGATAGCCCTCGTCGATCATCGCCTTGGCGAAATCGAGCGTGGTGACTCCCGTGTCCTTCAGGAACCTGTCGTCGAACAGCACCTCGTGCATGCAGGCCTGATCGCCGAACGGCTGGCTCATCACGTCGTGCAGCCCGGCGCGGATGTAGTTGGCGTTGAGCACCGCATCCTCGCTCGCCTGGCGCATGCCGTCCGAGCCGTGCGACAGCATGTAGGCGAGCGCCCGCACGAACATCCCCATCTGTCCATGGAACGCGGTGAGGCGGCCGAACGACTCGGCACCCGTGGCGCGTGCCCCCATCTCCGTCTCGATCAGCCGCGCGTGCCCGTTCTCGACCAGCACATAGGGCAGCGGCGCGAACTTCGCGAGCCGTTCCGACAGCACCACCGGGCCGGCACCGGGGCCACCACCGCCGTGCGGCGTCGAGAACGTCTTGTGCAGGTTGATGTGCATGGCATCGACGCCGAGATCGCCGGGCCGCACCTTGCCGACGATGGCGTTGAAGTTGGCGCCGTCGCAATAGAAGTAGGCGCCGGCGTCGTGTACCGCCTGCGCGATCTCAACGATCTCCGGTTCGAACAGGCCGCAGGTGTTGGGGTTGGTCAGCATCAGCGCCGCCACATCGGGACCGAGCGCGGCGCGCACGGCCTCCGCTGCGACGGTGCCGTCGTCACGCGCGGGGATCGATTTGACGCTGTAGCCCATGAAGGCCGCCGTCGCCGGGTTGGTGCCGTGTGCGCTCTCCGGCACCAGCACCACGCGTCGCGCGGTGTCGCCCGCCGCATCGTGCGCGGCCTTGATGGCGAGCATGCCGCACAACTCGCCGTGTGCGCCCGCCTTCGGACTCATGGCGACGGCGGGCATGCCGGTCAGTTCCTTGAGGTAGGAACCGAGCACTTCGATGAGCGCGATGGCGCCCTTCACGGTTCCTTGCGGTTGCAGCGGGTGGATGTCGCCGAGGCCAGGCAGGCGCGCCATCTTCTCGTTGAGGCGCGGGTTGTGCTTCATGGTGCACGAGCCGAGCGGATAGAGCCCGGAATCGATCGCGTAGTTCATGCGCGACAGACGCACGTAGTGGCGCACGGCTTCGGGCTCGGCGAGACCGGGAAGGCCGATTCCGCCCTTACGCTCGAGCCCCCCGAGGCGAGATTTGACGTGCGCCGGCTCCGGCAAGTCGACACCGGATTTGCCGATGTCGCCGCGATCGAAGATCAGCGGCTCCTCGTGGTCGAGGCCCTTGTGGCCGGAAAAGGTATCGATGTTGCGTGCAGTGCTCGTGCCCGGCTGCGTCGGGCGGCCTTCGCGGTTCATGCTCATGCCAGCACCTCCTCAAGCGCCTTCGCGAACGCGGCGCGATCGTCGGGTGTGTTGATTTCCGTCGAGGCGATGACGATGAGATTTGCGAGATCGGGTTTGTCCGGCTCGAGTCGCGATACGGGCACCCCGCCGAGTACGCCCTTGTCTGCGAGCCTTTCGATCACGTCCGCCGCGTCACCGGGAATACGCACCGTGAACTCGTTGAAGAACGTAGCGTTGA
>CALFEM010000190.1 GCA_937950105.1 uncultured Alphaproteobacteria bacterium
GGGCTCACTCCGGGCAACGTCCGCGAGGCGATCCTGAAAACCGGCGCGCCCTACGTCGACGTTTCCTCCGGCGTCGAGACCGGCCCGGGCGAAAAGTCCCCCGAGCTGATCGAGCGCTTTCTTCTCGCCGTAAAGACCGCTAAGCAATCGCTTTAGCAGAACGTCATTCCCGCGAAGGCGGGAACCCAGACATGCCAATGCGATCACTGCGAGGTATCTGGGTCCCGGCCCGAGGCCGGGATGACGAGAGTTTTCAGTGATCGCCCGAGCTATCAAAGGCACCACCATGGCGACCCCGACCGACAAAAGCAGCGAGCCGAAGCTGAACAGCCTGCGCAACGGACCCGACGAGCGCGGCCACTTCGGCCTCTACGGCGGGCGCTTCGTCGCCGAGACGCTGATGCCGCTGATCCTCGATCTGGAGAAGGCCTACAACGACGCCAAGGCCGATCCCGCCTTCCACGCCGAGCTGACCAACCTCAACACATTCTACTCGGGTCGGCCGAGCCCGCTCTATTACGCCGAGCGGCTGACCGCGCACTTCCGCGAGCAGGCCAAGGCCGCCGGCAAGAGCGGCGGCGCCAAGGTCTACTTCAAGCGCGACGAGCTCAATCACACCGGCTCGCACAAGATCAACAACTGCCTCGGCCAGATCCTGCTGGCCAAGCGCATGGGCAAGACGCGCATCATCGCCGAGACCGGCGCCGGCCAGCACGGCGTCGCCGTCGCCACCGTGTGCGCGCGCTTCGGCCTGCCGTGCGAAATCTACATGGGCGCCACCGACGTCAAGCGACAGTCGCCGAACGTCGCGCGCATGTACATGCTCGGCGCCAAGGTCAACCCGGTGACGTCGGGCGCCGGCACGCTCAAGGACGCCATGAACGAGGCGCTGCGCGACTGGGTGACGAACGTCCGCGACACCTACTACATCATCGGCACGGCGGCGGGTCCGCACCCGTATCCGCAGCTTGTGCGCGACTTCCAGTCGATCATCGGCAAGGAGGTGCGCGAGCAGATGATGGCGGCGGAGGGCCGCCTGCCGGACACGCTGGTCGCCTGCATCGGCGGCGGCTCCAACGCCATCGGCCTGTTCCATCCGTTCCTCGACGACAAGGGCGTGAAGATTTTCGGCGTCGAGGCCGGCGGCCATGGCGTCGACGTGCCGAACGGCCATGCGGCCTCCATGAACGGCGGCGCGCCGGGCGTTCTGCACGGCAACCGCACGTATCTCTTGCAGGACGACGACGGGCAGATCCTCGAAGGCCACTCGATCTCGGCCGGCCTCGACTATCCTGGCGTCGGACCCGAGCACTCGTGGCTCAAGGATACCGGCCGCGTCACCTACGTGCCGGCGACCGACAAGGAAGCGCTCGAAGCCTTTCAGTTGTGCGCGCGCCAGGAGGGCATCATCCCGGCTCTGGAGCCCGCGCACGCGCTCGCCTGGGTCATGAAGCTCGCCCCGACGCTGCCGCAGGACGACCTGCTGGTGATGAACATGTGCGGACGCGGCGACAAGGACGTGTTCGCCGTCGCCGGCTATCTCGGCATCGCCATCTGATTTGAATCAGCGCGCGGCGACGGGCGAGACGTGCCCTCGGGGCCGCGGGCGATAGCGCGGCGATAGCGCTATCGCGGCTCCCATGCCGGTGCTAAGAGACGCGGCCGGCGCCCACTGCACCGGCCACACCCGTTTTCGTCCCGCCTCCGACCGAACCGAGCCCGACCAGACCCCATGACCGAGACCCGCATCGACCGCCGCTTCGCCGCGCTGAAGAAGGAAGGCCGCGCCGGCCTCGTCACGTTCGTCACCGCGGGCGATCCCGATCAGGCCACCTCGCAGGCGATCCTCGACGGGCTGCCCGCCGCGGGCGCCGACATCATCGAACTCGGCATGCCGTTCTCGGACCCGATGGCGGACGGCCCTGCCATCCAGGCCTCGTCGCTGCGCGCGCTCCATGCCGGCCAGCGCATGACGAAGACGCTCGCCATGGTCCGGGCTTTCCGCGAGAAGGACCAGGACACGCCAATCGTGCTGATGGGCTACTACAATCCCATCTACGTCTACGGCAACGAGCGCTTCCTCGCCGACGCGGTGGCGGCCGGTGTCGATGGCCTGATCGTCGTCGACGTGCCGCCGGAGGCCGACGACGAGCTTTGCCTGCCGGCGCTTCAGGCGGGCCTCAACTTCATCCGCCTCGCTACGCCGACGACGGACGACAAGCGCCTGCCGGCGGTGCTGAACAACACCTCGGGCTTCCTCTACTACGTGTCGATTACCGGCATCACCGGCGCCGCCGCGCCGCAGGTGATGGACGTCAGCGCCCAGGTCGAGCGCATCCGCAGGTCGACGAAGCTGCCGATCGCCGTCGGATTCGGCGTGCGCTCGCCCGAGCAGGCCAAGGCGCTCGCCGCCAGCGCCGACGCCGTGGTGGTCGGTTCGGCGCTCGTAACCGAGATTGCAAAATCCTTGGATGAACAGGGGCGTGCCACTTCCGCCACAGCGCCCTCCGTCCTAAGTCTTGTGAAAAGCCTTGCGAGCGCCTTGCGCGCGCGCTAATGGCGCCCGAAATTCGGCGCTGCGCTGCACCAAGAGGGTGGGCACGGCGCCGCCGGAGCGAGGGCCGCACGCGCAAATCGGCGGACAGTCGCCGATCAGGGCGTGCTAAACTTGTATCTGGCACTCGTGACGTGAAACCTGCCGGAGTCGGTGAATCGGCTTCGTTCGTCTCGCGCTCTCCGTCGCTTCTCCGCCCGGCCGCGCTCGCCCGCGCGCCACGGATAAAGTCGGCGGGCACTTGCGAGTTCCCGTTCGCGAGACGGGCAGCAGCGATCCGACGGATTTGCCGGCCGGTGCCGGTCCGCGCATGCGGGCCAGCAAGGCGGCGTGAAGGAGCCTAGCGTGGCAAACTGGATCAACAATGTCGTCCGACCCAAGATCCGCAGCTTCCTGACGACGAAGCGCGAAGTTCCGGACAACCTCTGGGTCAAATGCCCGGAGACCGGCCAGATGGTCTTCTACAAGGACCTAGAGGCCAATCAGTTCGTCTTCCCCGGCTCCGAGTATCACGAGCGCATGACAGCGCCGCAACGGCTCGACCACATGTTCGGCGAAGGCAACTACAAGGTGGTGCCGAACCCGCCCGTCGCGAGCGACCCGCTCAAGTTCCGTGACGCCAAGCGCTACACCGACCGCATCAAGGACGCCAAGGCCAAGTCGCAACTCGACGACGCCATGGTCATTGCCGATGGCGACCTCGAAGGCACCGCCGTCGTCGTCGCGGTGCAGGACTTCCGCTTCATGGCCGGGTCGCTCGGCATGGCCGCGGGTGAAGCCGTGATCGCCGGCATGGAGCACGCGGTCGCGCGCAAGGCGCCCTTCATCCTGTTCGCGGCCTCCGGCGGCGCGCGCATGCAGGAAGGCATCATGTCGCTGATGCAGATGCCGCGCACGACCATCGCCGTGCAGCGCCTGCGCGAGGCCGGCCTGCCCTACATCGTCGTGCTGACCGACCCGACCACCGGCGGCGTCACGGCGTCCTACGCCATGCTCGGCGACATCCAGATCGCGGAGCCCGGTGCGCTCATCTGCTTCGCCGGCCCGCGCGTCATCCAGCAGACCATCCGTGAGCAGTTGCCCGACGGCTTCCAGCGCGCCGAATACCTGCTCGCGCACGGCATGATCGACATGGTCGTGCACCGCCATCAGCTCCGCGCCACCCTGGCGCGACTGGCGCGCATCCTGACCAGCAAGGGCAAGCCGGCGACCGCCGCCAAGGGCAAGGCGCGCACCGGCACCGGCGTCGACAAGACAGCCCCCGCCGCCGCCATGCAGGCCGAGAAGAACGGCCGCCCCTACGTCAACGGGAGTGACGCAGGCCCGGCGCAGAGCCTGATCGCCGCCGAGAAGGCCGCCGCCCCCGTCGTCGTGCCGGAGCCGGTCGCCGAGAGCGAGCGCTTCGACCCGGCGCGCCGCGCCCGTGACGCGATCGAGGCCGCCGCCGCCACCGCCAAGAGCGTCGCCGCCAAGGCCGCGAGCGTCACCGGCGTTTCGGGCGTCACCGACCCCGCCACCAAGAAGCCGGCACCGAAGACGTGAACACGCGCGCCACCCGGCTCGATGCCGCCGACGATACCGACCGGGAGGCGTGATCTCGGATGGCGGACGACACCCACGGAGCTGCCGGCGCGCCAGCGAGTGACCGGCTTCTCGCCGATCTCAAGAAGCTGCACCCGAAACTGATCGACCTGTCGCTCGGCCGCATCGAGCGGCTGCTCGGCAAGCTTGGCGATCCTCACCTCGCGCTGCCGCCGGTCGTGCATATCGCCGGCACCAACGGCAAGGGCTCGACAACCGCCTACCTGAAGGCGATCCTCGAAGCCGCCGGCCTCGGCGTGCATGTCTACACCTCGCCGCATCTCGTCCGCTTTCACGAGCGCATCGTGCTCGGCCGCAAGGGCGGCATCGGCGCGCCGATCGGAGAGGCCGAACTGGTCGACGTGTTGACACGCACGCAGGCGGTCAACTCCGGCGACGACATCACCCAGTTCGAGATCACCACAGCCGCAGCCTTCCTCGCCTTCGCCGAAAAGCCCGCCGACGTGCTGCTGCTCGAAGTCGGGCTCGGCGGCCGGCTGGACGCCACCAACGTGGTGCCGAAGCCCGCGCTCGGCATCATCACGCCGATTTCCATGGACCACGCCGAAAAGCTTGGTGATCGCCTCGCGCTGATCGCGGCGGAAAAGGCCGGCATCCTCAAGCGCGGCATGCGCGCGGTCATCTCGCGCCAGCCGGACGAAGCCATCACCGTCATCGAGGACAAGGCGCGCCGCGTCGGCGCGACGCTGGTGACGTGGGGGCAGGACTTCGATGCCTACGAACAGCGCGGCCGCCTCGTCGTGCAGCCGCCCGAACGTCTGCTCGACCTGCCGATGCCATCGCTGATCGGCCCGCACCAGATCGTCAACGCCGGTACCGCCGTCACCGCCGCGCTGGAGCTGCCCGGCTTCGACATCTCCGAGCAGGCGATCGAGAAGGGTCTCGTCGCAACCCGCTGGCCGGCGCGCATGCAGCGGCTCGCCAGCGGACCGCTCGCCGATCTGCTGCGGCCTGGCTCCGAGCTGTGGCTCGACGGCGGCCACAACCCGGCTGCCGGCGAAGCGCTGTCACAGACGCTCG
>CALFEM010000191.1 GCA_937950105.1 uncultured Alphaproteobacteria bacterium
CACCGAGATCTACACTCTTTCCCTACACGACGCTCTTCCGATCTCGCGACGATCTTCATTTCGCATCTGCATGGCGATCACTTCGCCGGACTGGTCTGGCTGGTGCTGCATGCCGAGCATGTCTCCCGCCGCACGGTCCCGCTCGATGTCGTCGGGCCGCCGGGAATCGCGGAGCGCTATCGGACCGCCGCGGAGGCGCTGTTTCCGGGCTCCGCCACCAAGTCGCTGCGTTTCGCGTTGCGATTCCACGAGATCGTCGCGGGGCAGACGCTTTGCATCGGCGGTGTCGAAGCAACCGCATTCCTCGTCAGCCACCCGTCGGGGGCTCCGTCGCATGCGTTGCGCCTCGAAGCCGGTGGGCGCACGCTCGCCTTCTCGGGTGACACGGAATGGGTCGACGCTCTGTTCGATGTGGCGCGGGACGCCGATCTCTATATCAGCGAATGCTATGGCTACGACACGCCGACGCCCTATCACATGTGCTGGAAGGGCATCGAAAAGCGGCTCGCCGGGCTGACCGCGCGGCGCATCATGCTGACGCATATGAGCACGTCGATGCTGGAACGCGCCAATGACATCGAGGACGAGCGCATCATCGTCTCCCACGACGGGCTGATGCTCACAATTTGAGCCGGCAGACCGGCAGAAGGTCATGGCCGACCGGAAGCGCAATGCCCGAGGACAGGCGGCAGGCGACCGGGAAGATGCGGCAGCGCATCTCGCGGCGCTGGTGGCGCGCGTGCGGGCCTGCCGCGTGTGCCGAGACGAGCCGGCCGGCTCGCCGCTGCCGCACGAACCGCGCCCCGTTCTGCAGGTCTCGCCGGACGCGCGCCTGGTCATCTCGGGTCAGGCACCCGGCACCCGGGTTCACGCTTCGGGGCGGCCGTTCACCGATCCCTCGGGTGACCGCCTGCGGGCATGGCTCGGCATTGGCGAGGATGTCTTCTACGACGAGAACCGGGTCGCCATACTGCCGATGGGCTTCTGTTTTCCCGGTCAGGATGCCAAGGGTGGCGATCTGCCGCCGCGCGCCGAATGCGCGCCGCTCTGGCGGGAAAAGGTGCTGGCGGCGCTACCTCGCGTCGAGCTGATTCTGCTGGTCGGGCTCTACGCGCAACGCTGGCACCTGAAGGAGCGGCGTGGCCGCGACTCGAGCCTCACCGCAACGGTTGCGGACTGGCGCTCGATCCTGGCGGGGGCGGAACCGGGGCAGCCGCGGGTGTTGCCGCTGCCGCACCCGTCGTGGCGCAACACCGCCTGGCTGAAGGCCAATCCTTGGTTCGAGAGCGAGCTGCTGCCGGTACTGCGCACCGAGGTGGCCCGGCTCGTCGCAAGGTGACACCCGCTCCGATCGTTCCGCGTCCTTCGCGCGGAACGTGAATCGGCAGCGGCAAGACCCGCTCCGATCGTTCCGCGTCCTTCGCGCGGAACATGAATCGGCAGCGGCAAACAACAACCTCACGCCGCGTCGGAGGTGGCGAGGACCGGCGCGGCCGGCGCGGAGTGCGCTGCCATCCAGTGCTGCCGGTCGGCCTGTGCATCGAGTTCGTCGCGCAGGAAATCGAGGTCGTAGCCGGCCGCCGCGAGCTGCGCGAGGACGTCGTCGACCGAAACCTTGCGGGCGCTGGCCGCGGCCCAGATGATGGCGGATCGCATGCCCGACTTGCAATGCGCGAGGATGGGGCGGGGCAGGTTCGCGAGCGCCTCGGCCATGCCCTCGACCACCGGGTCGGTGAACAGGTCGAGCTTGCTCGACGGGACGGCGCGGTACAGCAGCCCGTGGCGCCAGGCGTGGGCGGCGGCGGGCTGGCTCGCGAACTGCCCGTCTTCCTCGCCGTCCGGGCGGTTGTTGACGATGCTGCGGAACCCGAGGCGTGCGATCTCGGCGATATCGTCCGCGAACAGCTCTCCCGTTACGGCGATGTCAGGCGCGATGTAGACGAGGCTCTGCATGGATCGCTTTCCTTCCGGTCCCGGCAGCGTCCAACCCCGCCGGTCGAGAGGAATATGACGCATGATGGCGCAAAATCCAAGGCGATATGCGTCTATACGTGGAAATAAATACCAAAACATTGCGATATGAATGGACGTAGCGAAAAAACGCTCCTACAGTGCCCGACACAAGCAACCACATGCTGCAAAAGAACAGCGACCAGGGAGAGAGCATGCTCGACGAGATGGACGTGAAGATCCTCCGATTGCTGCAGGAGGATAGCACCCGCCCGGTGGCCGAGATCGGCAAGGAGGTCGGCCTCTCGACCACGCCGTGCTGGCGGCGCATCCAGAAGCTGGAGGAAGCCGGCGTCATCCAGCGGCGGGTCGCACTGCTCGATCCGGTCAAGGTGAACGCGGGCGTCACCGTGTTCGTGTCGATCAAGACCGATCAGCATGCGCTCGAGTGGCTGGAGAAATTCCACCGTGCGGTCGTCGATTTCCCGGAGGTGGTCGAGCTCTATCGCATGAGCGGCGACATCGACTATCTGCTGCGCGTCGTCGTGCCGGACATCGCCGCTTATGACGCGTTCTACAAAAAGCTCATCGGTCGCATCGAGATCGCCAAGGTGTCGTCGGCGTTCGCCATGGAGCAGATCAAATACACGACCGCGCTGCCGCTGAGCTTCGCGCTGGCGCCGGGGGCGGGCACCGCGCACGGCCGCTCTGCCGACAAGGAATGAAGCTGCCGGTCTATGCCGACGTGGCGCGTGCGGGCGAGCGGCTCGCTGGCGTCGCCGTGCGCACGCCGCTGTTGCAGAATGCCACGCTGGACGCGCTGACCGGTGGGCGCATCCTGCTCAAGCCCGAGTGCCTGCAGCGGGTCGGCGCCTTCAAGCTGCGCGGCGCCTACAACCGGATCGCGGACGTCGATCGCGAGGCGTTTCCGGGGGGCGTGGTGGCCTGCTCGTCCGGAAACCATGCGCAAGGCGTTGCGGCGGCGGCCGCACTGCTCGGGCATCGGGCAGCGGTGGTGATGCCGGCCGATGCCCCGGCCCTCAAGATCGAGCGCACACGATCGCTCGGCGCCGAGGTCGTTCTGTACGATCGCGAGCGCGAGGACCGAGACGCCATCGCCCGCGCGATCGGGGCGGAACGGCGCGCCGACTTCATCCATCCGTTCGACGATGCCGGCGTCATCGCCGGGCAGGGTACGGTCGGGCTCGAGATCGTCGCCGACGTCCGCGCGCTTGGCGCCGCACTCGACGCCGTGCTGGTGCCGTGTTCGGGCGGCGGCCTCGCGTCGGGTATCGCGCTGGCCGCGAAACATGACGATCCGCGTATAGAGGTGCACACGGTCGAGCCGCACGGGTTCGACGATTTCGCGCGCTCGCTGGCGGCGGGCGAGCGGCTGGCGAATGCGCGCGTCTCGGGCTCGATCGCGGATGCCCTGATGGCGCCGTCGCCGGGGCGCATTGCGTTCGCCATCGGCAGCGCGCTGTTCGGTCCCGGGCTCGTCGTCACCGACGCCGAGATGCGCGCGGCAATGCGCTTCGCCTTCGCCGAACTGAAACTCGTGCTTGAGCCCGGGGGCGCCGCCGCATTGGCCGCGCTGCTCACCGGGCGCTACGACGCTCGCGGACGCACCGTCGCGGTGGTGCTGTCCGGCGGCAATGTCGATGACGCGAGCTTCGGCGCCGTCATCGCCGGAGCGTAGAGCGAGCGCCATCTGCAGGACCGGGCAGGCTGCACGATGCAAACGCGGCCAGTGCTCCGGGCACCGGCCGCGCAATGACCGTGTGATGCGTCGAACTCAGCCGGCGGCGCGCTGCGGCTCGATGTCAGTCGCGCTCGCCTCGTCGACGGCGGCCGGTGGCTCGGCAAGGAATGCGTCGTCGAGCGGCGGCGCGGCCGGCGTGTCCTCATACGACTGCAGCTCGTGCAGCAGCGTGTCGAGCAGGATCGACAGGCGGTTGGTGGTATCGTCGAGCGCGTCGGCGAAGCGCAGCGCGCGCTCGCTCTCCATCGCCTGCTGGCGGCTGACGGCGTAGAGCATCGACGCATTGCGCGCGATCGCCTCGCAGCTCTTCGGGTCGAGTTCGTCCTCGTGCAGTGTCCACGTCAGCTCGTGGATGCTCTCGGCCATCTGCAGCATGCGCATGACGGGCGAGGAGGCTTCGCTCTGGGCGAGAGCATTGGCCTCGCCTCCGGCAGCATCTGCCGCCGGCTTCGGCAGCTTGCGCGCCGTCAGCTCGAAGCGCGTCTCGGCGACGAACGACGACAGCTTCTCGAGTTCGAGGCGCATCATGCCGAGAACCGCGGGCGGCTGCTTCATGGACGAGGAAAGGCGGCCGATCGCGTCCTCGAGCAGGCTCATGTCCAGGCGGCGGGCGCGGCGACCGTGCTCGGCGAGGAACCAGCGCCCGCGTGCCGTCTCGAGCAGAGTCTGCTCGATGGCCCGATACTCCATTTCGGCGTCGTTCATTTCAGGGGCTGCAATCTCGGCCATAGGTCCTGTCTCGAATGTTCGCACCACAATGTCGTTGGCACTGTTATGCGATTCTGCGTTGCAATGGGAACACGTCGGCTGTGAACCGCGTCACAGGGGGCCTTTGCGCACAGGGAATCGGCGGCGAGGACGTGCTCGCAATTGTGCGGAAATGTTAAGCGGCGGAGCAGAAGACGCGCGCGGCCGGCGAGGCCACCCTGCAGACGACCTGCAGAACAATCGGGCGCGGCAGGACGGCGGGCATGCGAGAGTACGGCTTCAGGGTCAGCGCCTTTTTCGCGGCCCTCTTCCTGATCTACGGGTTTCACATCCCCTATCTGCCGCTGTGGCTCGAATGGCGCGGGCTGACGGCCGGCGAGATCGGTCTCGTCACGTCGGTTCCCTATTTCCTGCGCCTCGTGGTGACGCCGTCGGTCGCCTATGCCGCCGATCGCATGGGCAACCATCGCCGCGTGATTCTCACCCTCGCCTGGGTGTCGCTCGCCGCCGCGCTGGCGCTCAGCCAGTCGCCCGCCTTCTGGACAATTCTCGTGACCAGCGTCGTGCTGGCGATCAGCACATGGAGCATCATGCCGCTGACCGAGACGGTGGCGATCGTCGGCGTGCGGCGCGGGCTCGACTATGGCCGCATGCGGCTGTGGGGCGCGCTCACCTTCATCGCCGCAAGTTTTGTCGGCGGCGCCATCGTCGATGCGAGCGGGCGCGGCGCCGGCATCTGGCTCATCGTCGCCGGC
>CALFEM010000192.1 GCA_937950105.1 uncultured Alphaproteobacteria bacterium
ACGAGATGCCTAAGTGACTGGAGTTCAGACGTGTGCTCTTCCGATCTACGATGGCTGGATGCGAGCTCCCGCTCGTCTGGACGGTGATGCTTGCCGTGCAAGCGATGCTCGGAGACGGCGCGTTTGCGCTCGGTACACCACAGTTCTGACGACGCTACGCCTCTGGAACGGCGCGGAGTCACAGTCGCCAGGCGACGGGCAGCACCAAGCGGCGAACCGGGCTCGCGTGAACCAAGCCCCGCTTCCAGGCGGGCCTCGGCCGTCGGGCTTCGATCCCGTACGCGTCCGACATCGCCAGTTGCGATGCCGCCCCGGCAGGTTCATCTCTAGAGTTCTCTGTATAGTGTTTAGGCCCTGTAGGGTCAAAAATAGCATACAAACAACTCTATGACCTTGACTCAACCCCCTCAATTAGATTATTTTGAACATGATTTTAGCCCTTGGAGGGCCAAAGCCGCATGAATTCCAATCTTCGCACCCTGGGCCCAGCCGAGAGCAAGGTCGTCCTCTCCTTCCGCGAGCAAGGCCGGACGGTTGTCAAAGCTGCCGATGTCATGGACCTTCTCGGCTCGGAGACCTCCGCCCGCAAGGTCATCCGCAACCTCCTGCGCAAGGGCTGGCTGTCGCGCATCGTCGGCGGGCGCTACATGCTGCTTCCCCCGGAGCACGGTCCCGAGAACCTGGGTGAGAACAACATCCTCGCCCTCGCCGCGGCTGCCGTCGAGCTCTCCTACATCGGCTGGTGGTCCGCAGCGGCCCGGCATGGTCTCACGACCCAGAAGCCGATGACTGTCTTCGTCGCGACGCTGAAGCAGGTTCCGGCGCGGACCATCGAAGGCGGCGACGTCCGCTTCATCAAGGTAGCGCCGCGCAAGTTCTTCGGTCACCAACTCTACGACGTCTATGGGCGCTCGGTTGCGATTTCGACGCCGGCGAAGACGCTCGTCGATTGCCTCGATCGGCCCGAGCTTGCCGGCGGCCCCGCCGAGCTTGCGCGAATCGCCTATATTGCCCTGGGGAAGATCAAGCCGCAGGACTTGCTCGCGGCGGCCCGGGCCATGCAATCGAAGGCGCTCCTGCAACGCCTAGGGTTCCTGTCCGATCTCGTCGGCCGGCCACTGCCTGACGATGTGCGGCAGGCGCTCAGAGATGCCGTCCCCAAAACCTACCGTTCGCATTTCGGACGGGCCGACCGGCGCGAGGGCGATATCGGATATGTCGCAGCCTGGGGCCTTTATGTACATGCACGCCGCGACGACCTGCTGGCCGAGGTGCCTCGCATCAAGCCGAAGGAGGCCGGCTGATGCTCAACGTCAACGACATGCGGAAGGCGGCGGCCAGGTCCGGCGCGCGGGATATCGGCAACGTCGAGATCGACATCATCCTGACCCACCTTCTCCAGCTGTTCGTCGAAAGAGGCATCGCCGAGCACGTCGCGTTCAAGGGCGGAACGATGCTGCGCAAGATGCTCTTCGGTCCGCGCGGCCGGCTCTCGACCGACCTCGACTTCACGCGCCGCTCGGAGATCAGCAACGACGATCTCACGATGATGATGCTGGAGGCCCTCAGCAAGCCCTATCAGGGACTGAGCTTCCAGCTGAAAGACAGGGACTGGTATCAGACCGACGACGGCTGCGCTGCGAACCCCACCTGCTCGCATGACGACAATAAGCAAGGGGTCAACATCAAGCTTCAGATCAGCCTGCGGGAGAAACCTATCCTGCCAGTCGCCGCCGTTCCCCAGATCAAACAGGACTATTTCGACCAGCTCGGCTTCGCGCCAGCAGCGATCCCTTCCCTCGCCTTCGAGGAAGCGGTCGCGGAGAAGATACGTGCTGCCAGCCAGCGCTCGAAGATTCGAGACCTGCACGACCTCTCGGAAATCTCCGGCCGCGACCTGAAGCGTGACCTTATCCGGCCGCTCGCCGTTCTGAAGCTCTGGAACAGCGGCGGACCCGGCCTCGATTACGCGCGGTTCTGCGAACGCGTGCAGGGCGCCGGAGACTACGACGTTGCAGATTTGACGAACCTTCTGCGCAAGGATCAGAAGCCGGACCTCGCCGTGATGATCAAGCGCGTCGTCGACGGCTTCCGCTTTCTGGGAGATCTCACTGACGCCGAGCGAACTCTGGCGGCTGACGGCGCACGCAAGAATAAGCCCGGGGCCGACGCTCTGGCCGCGTCACTCGCAGCTTCGTCGAATTGACTATGCGCGTCTGCGCACGAGTTTGCGCGCGCTCGATTTTTGTCATCCGAAATTTCAAGCCACTTCACCAACGCTGACCCGAGGGTGCGCGGTCTTCGACGATCTCCAGCAGCCGAGCCTCCCACAGCTCCAGCGCCCGCAGCCGTTCGGCCATGAAGTCGTAGGCCGAGTAAACGGTATTGGCCAGTTGCTGCAGATCGCCCGTGTGGTGCAGCGTCCGGCTTCGAAGCTCAGTCGGCACCCCGAGCGCGGCCATCTGGTCATTGATCAAGCCGCGGAAATCGTGGAAGCGCACCGGTGGATTGGGCCACTTCCAGGCGCGGCGAGTCGTCGTCAGTACTTTCGATGCTGTCCAGCGCGTCGCCGCACCAACGAACAGCGGCTCGCCGTCCTCGGACGATGCAAGGGCGTCCGCGACGATCTCGCGAGCCAGCCTGGGCAGCGGCACGGCATCGTCCCGCTTCGGCTTATTGCCTTCCCGATCCGCCGGGATGAACAAGCAAGGCGTGACGAGATCGAGCCGGGCGTCGGAACGATCGGCGCAAGCGATCTCGCTGATGCGCCGGCCCAACAGGATCGCCATGCGCAGCACGCGCATCTGCGCCGCCGACATGATGTTGGGAGCCTCGGTCCAGAGCTGACGGAGCTCAGCATTTGTCGGCGGCCGCGACTGTTTGCCTGAGGGGTTGTTGATCGGGGCCGGCAGCTCGAGTCCTCGGCAGGGGTTCCGCAGGATCCAGTCCTGATCTGCGGCCCATTCGCACACGCTCGATATCAGCTTGAGCGCCTTCGTCGCCTGGACGCCGCGGTACCCCTTCTTCGGGTCCGTCGTTGCCTTCTTCACCTTGTCGATCGCCTTGGCGATCTCGTCACGCGTGAGATGCGTGATCGGCTTGCTGCCCAGATCCGCCGCGATATGCAGCTTGAACAGCTGCTCGTAGCCATCGCGCGTCCGCGGCGCGATCGCGCGGCCGCGCCGCTTGCCCGTGTGGTCGAGCCAGAGCTTGAAGCATTGCTCGAGCGTCTGCCCCTTAACCCTGTCCTTACGCCCGGCGTGCGGATCGGTGCCGTTGAGCTTCAGCTCGGTCAGCAACTTGTGGGCCTTCAGAGCAACGTCGGCAAACTCGGCATGAGCGGCGTCGTCAACGAGCGTGAACCAGCGCTGATTGGCGTTGGGTGAGGGGCGATACCGGATGCGCCAGGCAGCACGCCCCTCGCCGCGGACGTCAAGATACAGCCGGTCGTGATTCTCGATCTTGTAGACCATGGGCGGACCGCTGATCGCTTTCTTGATCGCACGGCCGTTGGTGGTGAGCGTGGGCATGGACGCACTCCGCGGTTGGAACGGAGAATGACCCTCGCGCGACGATTTGGCAGCCATGTGGCACTGAGACAAAGTATGGATACAGATCAAAAGTCATGTCTCAATGGTGTCTCAGCGTGACAGTTCTTCGAAATTCCAGCAGGTTCCTTGATGTTGCAATAAAATATTGGCAATTCATGTTGTTACGACGAGACCGATTGAACCGGCTTGAGCACGCTGGAACTGCGTGGAACGCCTTCTCCTCACTGGGGGACTGGGGGTCGTGGGTTCGAATCCCGCCACTCCGACCAATTATTTCAATAGATTGTGGAAGTCGCTCACGGGGCGCCGAGTTCCGCTGCCGGGGCAGATTGCGACTGCGGCCCAGACCTAGCCTCCGGAGAGCCGAAGCGGTCAGCCCGTCGCGTCACGCGGCGTTGATGTGAGCGCCGGACCGTCTGTTGACGGGTTTGAAGAAGACGCGTCCTCGCTGCCCGTTTCGCTGCTCTCGACCGCCTGTTCCACTGCCGCCGCCACAGCGGCGCCACCCGAGCCATCCGGTTCGCAGACCTCGGTCGTGGCCTCCGCGGCCGCGGCCGCTGCCGCCTCCGTCGCCGCGACTGTCTCCACTGCGGGAACGGCCGCCGGCTTGCCCAGCGCCTCCCACTGCGCCACCTCGTCGTCCGACAAGAAACCCTTGCCGATGCGGTAGGCCGTCTTCAGCGTCCCGGCCGGCACGGCGACGGCGGCATCGGTGTAGTCGTCCCAGTAATCGTGGAGGCCATCCATGTTGGCCATGATCGGATCGGAGGCCCAGAGCTGACGCAAGGCCTTGTTGCGGACCGCATCGGGCACGCCCGGCTGCATGAAGCGCGAATAGTCGGACTTGAAGTCGAGGGCCGCAAAATCGACGTCGGCGAAATCGGCTTCGGTCAGCACGCGTTTGAGCGCGCCGTGGCCTTGGCCATCCTCGCGCACCGTATGAGACTCTCGAATGGCGACCTGACCGTGCTCCTCGCGAACCGTCGCATCGTCGACGGTCCGGTCGCCGTCCGCGACCGCGGAGGAGACAGCCGGTTCCGCCGGCACCACCTTGCCGTCTGCCGTCGCACGCTTGCGGCGCGACCAGCGGGCGAGAAAGCCTTCATCGTCTGACTGGGGCACGTTGGTCCTCACTCGCCCGAAGGCTCGACCGGATCGAAGCGACACGGCACGGCAAAGATCGGCTCCTTGCCGAACAGGTGCTCCTCCTCCTTGTGATGCTTCTGGCGCTGGCGTTTGACGAACTTCTCTTCCACATGATGCTCGGCGACGAACGCCTCGAGCTGCGCGACGAGAGGCGGCGGCATCGGAACCGGCTCGATCATCTCCTGCCCCGACTCTCCATACGCCTGCGCCTCGTAGGGTGAAGCGGTCGCCATGACCACCGTCACCTCGCGCGCCGCCTCCGGGTCGATGCGCAAGACCACGTAGACCGAGGGTTCGCCGGTTTCGAGATTGGCGACGTAGGAGATGGTTTCCTTGCGGTGCAATTCGAGCGGCAGCGTCGCGGCGTGATAGTGAACGAAACCGTCGCCCGCGGCGATCTCGGTCCAGTCGGCGCGCGCTGGCGGATCGAGCTCGACGGCGAGCGGACGCCAGCGGAACGGCTGCCACGGATTGGCAATCCGCTCCCTCGCGACAATGACGCCGACATCGATCAATTTGGCGTGTGTCAAGCGACAGTTTCCCGGTTGCGGTAACGCACTTCGGCGCGCGTCCATGTTAAAGGACTTGAAGCGAAAATCCCAGCGCGTCCGGCAATGGAGGCGCAAGCCTGAGCGAGACGACCTTGGCCGCACCGAACGCGAAGAAAGCCGATGAATCCCTGCTGGTCTGCAACTGCCAGGGTACGATGCAGATCGACGGCGCAGCGCTGGCCGAAAAGCTCGGTCTCGATCGACCGCTGACAGTGCACACGGCGCTCTGCCGCTCCGGCATCGGTGCTTTCGAGAGCGCGCTCCAGGGCAGCCGCGTCCATGTCGCGTGCACGCAGGAGGCGCCGCTGTTCCGCGAGGTCGCCGATGAGCAGGACAAGGGCGAAGCGGAGCTGCGCTTCACCAACATCCGCGAGACGGCAGGCTGGAGCGAAGCTGGTCACGCGGCATTGCCGAAGATGGCGGCGCTCATCGCTGAAGCCTCTTACGCATCGACTCCGGCTCCCGTCGTCACGCTCGAATCGAAGGGGTTGTGCCTGGTCTATGGCGCGGGCGAAGTGGTGCTCGATGCGGCGCGCAAGCTCGGCGGCCGGCTCGACGTGACGGTGCTGCTCACCGACGCGGAAGATGCGGTGCCGCCGTCGGTCGTGACGCAACCGCTGGCGCGCGGACGCATCCGCACACTGCGCGGCCACCTCGGCGCGTTCGATGTCGAAATCAATGGCTTCGCCGCCGCAGAGCCTTCGTCGCGCGCCACACTCAGGTTCGGGACGCCGCGCGACGGCACGCGCACGCGCTGCGATCTCGTGCTCGATCTTTCGGGCGGCGCCGCCATCTTTGCGGAGCCGCACCCGCGCGACGGCTACGTGCACGCCGACCCCGCCAATCCGGCCGATGTCGCGCGGGCCTTGTTCACGATCAGCGACATGGTCGGTGAGTTCGAGAAACCGCGCTACGTCGCCTACGATGCCGCGATCTGCGTGCACGCCCGCAGCCGCAAGGTCGGATGCACACGCTGCCTCGATGCCTGCCCGGTCGGCGCCATCACGCCCGATGAAGATCACGTCGCCATCGACGCGGCGATCTGCGGCGGCTGCGGCATGTGCGCAGCCGTCTGCCCGACCGGCGCGGTGAGCTATGCCTATCCGCAGCGCAAGGACGTCTATGGCCGCGCACGCGTGCTCATCGAAGCCTATCGCCAGGCGCGTGGTGATCGGCCGGTTCTGCTGCTCCACGACGAGACGCACGGTCGCGAGATGATCGATGCGCTGGCGCGCTTCGGGCGCGGACTGCCGGCGCATGTGCTGCCGCTGTCGCTCAACTCGGTCCACCTCACAGGGCACGATCAGCTTGCCGCACTGCTTGCGCTCGGCGTCGAGCGCATCGTTGTTCTCGTACCGCCGAAGACTGTGGACGAACTGGCGCCGCTGGAGCAGCAGACCGCACTCGTCACGGCCTTTCTCGATGGCCTCGGATACGTGGGCAACCGCGTCGATCTCGTCGTCGAGCGCGATCCCGATGCGCTCGGCGAAATGCTGCATGGCTTGCCGCCACTGCCCGCGATGCCGCGACATGCCGCGAGCGGGCTTGGCTCCAAACGCGACATGGCGCGCACGGCGCTCGCCGCGCTGCATGTCGATGCCCCCTCGCCGAAGCCGCTGCTGGACTTGCCCAGGGGCGCACCCTATGGCCGGGTCGTCATCGACACCGCCGGCTGCACGCTGTGCCTCTCCTGCGTCAGCGCCTGCCCGACCGGCGCGCTGGCGGACAATCCCGAGCGCCCCGAGGTCCGCTTCACCGAGGCGGCGTGCGTACAGTGCGGCATCTGCGCGGCGACGTGCCCGGAAAAGGTCATCCGGCTCGAAGCGCGTTACGACTTCACGACGGCCTGCATGACGCCGCTCACGCTGCACGGGGAGGAGCCGTTCCACTGCATCAAGTGCGGCAAGCCGTTCGGCGCCAAGAGCTCGATCGAGCGCGTGCTGGATCGCCTGTCGGGGCACTCGATGTTCCAGGGCGCCGATAAGCTGGCGCTGATCAAGATGTGCGACACCTGCCGCATCGTGACGGTGAGCGAGGGCCGCAACGATCCGATGCGCGGACCTGATCGCCCGCGCGTGCGCACCACGGAAGACTATCTGGCGGAGACGGCCGGCAAGCCCGGACGCAAGCCGGACGACTTCATCGGCTGATCGCGCAGCGGTTGCAACGCTCACGAGGCCGGTGCCAGCGGCAGGTTGGCGACGAGGTTCTGCGGCTTCATGCGCACGCGTTTGGCCGCGCTCATGGCAAGACCGAGGAACAGCGGACTGCCGCGCACGCGCTCGATCAGCACGCGCGGATCGGCGAACGTCATGCGGAACAGGCCGATGAAGCGGCTCACTTCGTCGAAGCTGAGAGCCTTGCCGGCGTAGAGCGCGTTGAGCAGTTCGCTCGCCTCGCGGTCGAGCCCGATGTGCCAGCGCCAATCGGTGCTGTCGATGCGCTCTCGCGGCTCGACACGCACCTCGAGCGAGAACAGGTGCGCGATCCACGCTTCGATCATACGCGCAAAGGCATCGACCACGGGCTTGCCGAGGCGGAAATCGACGACCGTGTCGAAGCGATCGGAGCGCGCCCAGTAGATCGCCTTGTTGTCCTGATCGAGCACGTCCAGTTCGACAGTCTTTTTCCTGACGCCTCGGTCCGCCATCAGTTGCCCGATGCCGGACGGGCGCGCGGCCTCGGCGTGCATCTGCACGATCTCCTGGTCGGCCAGCATCACGCGGCCGGCGTCGAGCGATACGCTCTGTTCGCGAAAGAACAGCTCGGCGGCGCGCAGCCGCATCGGGTCGTCGCAACCTCCGGCGATATTGTGGACGATGAGATGCGCGAGCTGATCCATGAACATTGGCGGTACCGCCGCGTCCGGTGTCCGTATCTGCGCGAGGTAAGCGCCCTCGACCGTTCCCGCCTTGCGCAGCAGGCCGCGCAAGGCCAGCACCGCGCGATAGTTGTCCGCGGCATCGGGATCGGCGAAGCGGGCCAGACGCTCCTTCGCAACCTCGCGGAACGGATCGTCCATCAACTCGTCGTGCAAGGCGAGTTCGACCGCGCAACTTTCCTCGACCGGCTGCATCTCCGGACGCAGCAGATAAGCGCGTATGAAGTCCGGCGTGATCGCGAGCCAGCCGCGCTCGTTCTTCTCCAGCAGATGCAAACCGGATGACTTCCACACCTCACGGCTCATCGGCGTGCGTCCGTTGAACCGGGGCCATCATCCTCGTCCGTCCCGTCGGGCTCGAATGTCCACAGGCGGCCTTGCGGATTGCTGGCGGAAGCGCTGATGGTGCGGAACTCCTCGCAGATGCGGCCATCGCCGTCGTGATGACGGCTGACCGTGAACACGGTGTTGATCGGCGCGTTGGCGACGAGGTCGGTTATGAACGCAATCTCGTCGCGCGCGGCGAGGCGGGCGCGCTCCATGTCCGGAGCGCCGTAGACGTCGACGAAATGCCGCGCCAGGGCAAGCTCGATTTCGGCGAGGTCCTCAGTGCGAGCCTGCACCACGGTCGCGAAGGTGGAGCGTCCGAAGCTGTCGAGACCGAGCAGCCCGTTGGCGAACTCCTGCCGCGCCTTGCCGGTGAGCGCGCCGGCCTCGACATCGGCAAAGGCGAACGCGCCCGATACCGCCCATTCGCCGGCCGCCGCGGCACGTGCGAACACGCGATCGTCGCTGGCGTCGAAGCGGATGGTGCGCAGGAACTTGCTCATGCCGTGGTCTCTGCTGCGTTCGCGCTGCCGGCCAGCACCGCTTCGAACGGCAGCTGGCGCTCGGGACCGACGGCCGGCTGCACGCGCAGCTCCATTCCGGGCGCGACGCCGAGCACACGGCCGACGAAGCCGTCGGCGCCATCGCGGATGAGCACCGGCATGTCGAAGCCCTCGATGCGCTCGACGAGCAACCGCTCGATGGCGTCGAGGCCGCCCTGCTGCCATTGATCGAGCCGGACGAGGAAATGCGCAGCGATCACGTGCAGCAGTGTCGTCGCAGAAAGCTCCCCGGCGCCTTCCTCCGCGAGCGAGGTGCGATCGACGACATCGCCGGGCTCGCGCACATCGGCAAGCGTATCGACCTGCAAGCTGGCGGCGATCACGAGCCAGTCCGGCGTGCGCTCTTCTCCGTCGCGGTCGAGGGCGAGCGAGATCCGTCCAACCTCGCCGACATTGAGCAACAGGGTGTGCGGCCAGCGGAGGTATACCGACGTCTGCGGCGGCATCAACGCCCCGAGACTGTCGGCGACGGCGAGAAACATCACCGCGGCGACCTCGCGCGACATTGCGCTTCCGACATCCGGCTCGAGCACGATTGCAAGCTCGGCGCGGCCCGCCGCGTCACTCCAGAGCGCATCGGCGGCGCCCAGTTCGCCGCGCGCCGCGCCCTCGATCGCCGCCTCGAACGGACGCGCAGACGAGGCGACGCGGCGCGCCGCGAGGATCGGCGGGAACGTGGAACCGTGCGGCGCGCTCACGTCGACGGCCCCGACTTCAACTCGATCTCGTCCTCGATGACGTGCTCGAAGCCGGTACCGTCGACGGTGAGGACCATGCGCACCTTGAGGCGATCGGGATCAGGCAGATTGCCGGCTGCGACCACGCGCTCGATCTCGCGTTGCGACGTCACGCCGACGCGCTTGAGGAATTTCCTGAGCGACATGTTGAAAGCTTCTTCATCCATCGTCGTGCACTCCCGGTTCTGGCGCGCGGTCGCCGTTGTCGGCTGCCGCGATCACTTGCTGTGGCTCGCCGGACCTGTCTCTTCTGGCATGGTCGTCGCCCTGAGATAGGCGATGAGATCGGCGCGCTGCGCCGGATCGGTCATCTTCTGCAAGGGCATCTTCGAGCCCGGCGTGAACACCTCCGGAGATCGGAAGAGCACAC
>CALFEM010000193.1 GCA_937950105.1 uncultured Alphaproteobacteria bacterium
GATGCCTAAGTGACTGGAGTTCAGACGTGTGCTCTTCCGATCTCGTGGCCGCGCCGGTCTGGCCGATGCGCTCGACGCTGCCGAGCAGCGACAGCACCGGGCGGACCCGGCCGATGATCTCGGCGTGGCCGCCCACCAGCAGCTCCATCCGCCCTTCGATGGCAGCGGCGATGCCGTTGCAGGTGAACACGTCGACGAGACCGATGCCGCGCGAGCCGAGTACGCCGGTCAGCTTGATCAGAACGTCGTGCGGGCCGGCGCCGAAATGCACGATGCTGGAGCCGTTGCGCAGTGACGCACCGAAACCCGGACGATCGGTATCGCCGAGCAGAGCCACCTTGAGGGCATGCGCGTCCGTCAGCGTCGACACGACGACATCGACCGCGTCGCCGAAGTCGAACAGCGCCGGTGCGAGGTGCCGTGCTGCGTCGGCCGCGAGTTCCTGGCGGAGGCTGGCGTCAGGGTCGTAGGCGACGAAGGCGATGCCCTGTGCTTGCAGCCGCCCGAGCAGCGCCAGTCCGAGCGGGCCAAGCCCCAGCACACCGACGGGCCGGTGCGGCAGTTCGGCACTCGTTGCGGTCGGCATCGGCGTTTCTCCCGGGGGACGGCTTGTTCGTTGGTTGCAGGAGAGATTTCCACATTGCGGCCAGCCGCTTCAAGCGGCATGCGTAGGCGCGGCGATGACCCGGGGCAGACTTCCGCAATGCAACATGACTGGATCTGGCTGACGCTGCTCGCCTCGCTGCTGCAGGCGGTGCGGACCGCGGCACAGAAGAACCTCGGCGAACGCATGTCGCCGTGGTCGGCGACTTACGTGCGCGCCCTCATCGGATTGCCGCTGATGGCGGTCTATCTGGCGGCGGTCGCGGCGCTGACGCCCGGCGGGGGTGCATTCGGGCTGCCTGACTGGGATGGAGGAGCTTTCTTCGGCTGGTGCGCGCTGGCTGCGCTGACTCAGAACCTCGGCTCCTATGCTTTGCTCTCGCTCTACCAGTTCCGCAATTTCGCGGTCGCCAACCAGCTGGCCCGCACCAACCTGTTCTTCACGGCGGTGTTCGGCGCGCTGTTTTTTTCCGAGGTCGTCTCGGTGTCCGGCTGGGTCGCCATCGCCCTCGCGTTTCTCGGCGCGGTGATGCTGACCGTGCGCCGCGTCGCGCTGCCCTATGGCGGCGGCGCGGACTGGACCGAGCTGGTCGATGCGCAATCGGTGAGGGTCGGGCTTTTCATCGGCCTGGTCTACGGCATCTGCAATCTCGCCATTCGCGAGGCCGCGCTCTCGCTGGAGAGCGGCGAAGCCCTGCTGCGCGGGGCGGCAACTGTGGTGACAGTCACCGGCATGCAGGCGGTCGGGCTCGGCGCCTGGCTCGTCTGGCGTGAGCCGGGGTTTCTCGCGGCGATCTGGCGGGAACGGCGCACGTCGGCGTTCGTCGGCGTCACCAGCGCCATCGGTTCGATCGGCTGGTTCGGCGCCTTCGCCATCACCAACGCCTCCTATGTGATGGCGGTCGGGCAGGTGGAGGCGGTGTTCAGTGTGCTCATATCGGTGCTCTATTTCCGCGAGCGCATCGCCGGACTCGAGCTGATCGGCATCGCCGTGGTGGTCGCCGGCATTTTGCTGTTCGCGCTCGGCGGTTGAGGCGTGCTGGCGGACGCGCGCGAAAAAAGTCACCGCGCTCAGCTCTCACTTTTCCTGCGGCTCATGAAGGCGAGGCGCTCGAACAGGTGCACGTCCTGCTCGTTCTTGATGAGCGCGCCGGCCAGCGGCGGGATCAGCTTCCTCGGATCCTGCTGGCGCAACGTCTCGGCGTCGATGTCCTCGTTCATCAACAGCTTGATCCAGTCGAGCAGTTCGGAGGTCGACGGCTTCTTCTTCATGCCGGGCACGTCGCGCATGTCGAAGAAGACGCGCAACGCCTCGTTGACGAGGCGCGTCTGCAGCTTCGGGAAATGGACCTCGACGATGGCGCGCATGGTCTCGGCATCGGGAAACTTGATGTAGTGGAAGAAGCAGCGGCGCAGGAAGGCGTCCGGCAGTTCCTTCTCGTTGTTCGAGGTGATGACGACGACGGGGCGGATTTCGGCGCGAATCGTCTCGTCCGTTTCCTGAACGTAGAACTCCATGCGGTCGAGTTCCTGCAGCAGGTCGTTCGGGAACTCGATGTCGGCCTTGTCGATCTCGTCGATTAGCAGCACCGGCCGCTCCGGCGCCTGGAATGCCTCCCACAGCTTGCCGCGACGGATGTAGTTGGTGATGTCCTTGACGCGCTCGTCGCCGAGCTGGCTGTCGCGCAGACGCGAGACCGCGTCGTACTCGTAGAGGCCCTGATGCGCCTTGGTGGTGGACTTGATGTGCCATTCGATGATCGGCGCACCGATGGCCTGCGCCACCTCGAGCGCGAGAACCGTCTTGCCGGTTCCGGGCTCGCCTTTCACCAGCAGCGGGCGCTCCAGCGTGATGGCTGCGTTGACGGCGATCTTGAGATCGTCGGTGGCGACATAGGACTTCGTACCGGTGAACTTCATGCAAGGGTCCGCTGCGACGGGCTGATCGGAGGGTCAGCGTAGGGCGCGTCCGGCCGCGATGGAAGCGCCAGCGGGGTCAACCGGGCCCGCGGCGGATTTCGGGGCGGCTCGACGGCGCGCGCGGCATCGTCCGGGCACGACAGGATTTCAGGCGCGGGGCCGGGCGGCGGGAGCAGGCGCGAAGCGCTGTGGACGACGGGCCGCCCTGGATGCGCTGTCACAGGCCAATTGCCGAGTGCTGGCAGCATGTTGCGGCGCGAATGGCTGCCGGATGCCCGGCCTATTGCTTTGCAGAATCGGCAGAATCCGCATAACCCTTACTGAGCATTGGACAAATTCTTGACAGCAACGGCCTTAGACTTAAATACGAGGCACGAAAGTTGCTCGACGGACGGACCGTCCGCGCCAGGCGTCAGAACGCCCCGCGATGGACGCGACCGGGTCGGCTGCGAGGGCACGCTGGTGCCCGAAGGAGAGCTTTGATGAGCACGTCGAAGTCCAAGGGCAAGCCGGGCGCCAGCAACAAGGGCGGCGCCTCCCGCGCACGGGCCAAGGCGGCCGCGCCCGCCAAGTCTGCCGCCCATGCCAAGGTCTTGGCCAAGGCCCCGGCCAAGGCTCCTGCGAAGCCGCAGGAGAGCGTCCGCGCGAAGTCGGTCGTGAAGGCGGCGGGCAAGCCGACCGGGTCCACCAAGAAGGAGAAGGTCGCGGTGGCGGCCGAAGCTCCGCCAAAGTCGATCGAGGACATCAAGCTCGATCCCGAGTATGGCCTGTCAGAGAACGAGCCGTTCATGAACGGCAAACTGCGCGCTGACTTCCGCGCCAAGCTGCTCAAGTGGAAAGAGGACATCAACCTGCAGACGCGCAAGACGCTGGAGGGCCTGCACGAGGATTCGACGCAGCACGCCGATCTCGCCGACCGCGCCACCTCGGAGACGGACCGCGCGCTCGAACTGCGGGCCCGCGATCGCCAGCGCAAGCTGGTCGCCAAGATCGACGCGGCGCTGGCCCGCATCGAGGACGGCACCTACGGCTATTGCGAGGAGACCGGCGAGCCGATCGGCCTGAAGCGTCTGGACGCCCGTCCGATCGCGACGCTGTCGATCGAGGCGCAGGAGCGGCACGAGCGCCGCGAGAAGGTGTATCGGGAAGACTGATCGCCCTGCCGGACGCCGGCGGGCACGAGAACATCAGCATGGCCGGCCCCCATGCAGGTGGCCGGCCGTTTTCGTTCGTGGCGTCACGGCGCCCTGGCGGGTGCTTGCGGAGCCGTGACCGGCACGTCGAAGCTCCGCCCGTCGTCGGCGGCGGGGTAGGTGAAGTGCCACCATTCCTTGGCGTAGTTGACGAAGCCGTGCCGCTCCATGGCGCGCTTGAGCGTCTGGCGGGCTTCGCGCTGGGTGGCGGTGAGGCCGCCGTGCGCCGTGTGGCTTTTCGGGTCGAAGCAATCGAAGCTGGTGCCCATGTCGATGCCGCCGCTGGCGGCCGGTTCCGTACAGCCAGCGACCGCGTTCGCGGAGGCGGAGGCGGGGGCAGGTTCTGCCTTGCGCATCGGTGTAATGGTCAGGTCGACGGCGATGCCGCGCGAATGCAGGGAACTGGCGGCGATGTAGCCCTGTGCCACCAGCGACCGGCGCTCGAGGCGCGGATAGTAACCGCGCGTCGCCCCATCTTCTCCCGCCTTCGCCCACCGCATGAAGGCGGCGACGCTGCGCCGCGGCCGATAGCAGTCGAAAACGTCGAGCGACAGTGGCGGGTCGGCCGTGGCGAGGTCGGCCTGCACCTTGGCGAGCGCAGCGGCGGCAGCGGGGCGCAACCAGCATTCGCCGGCCTCGTAGCCCGGCACGATGCGTCCCGTGAAATTCGCGGGCGAGGCGTAGCGCATGCTCTGGCGAATATCGGGCGCCACCTGCGACAGGGCGACCAGCGGCACGTCGGCGCCGCGCTGGGCTTCGCGCGAGGCCCGCGCTTCCGCCGGCCCTGCGGTGAGCAGAACGGCGGTCGCGGTGGCGACCCATGTGGCA
>CALFEM010000194.1 GCA_937950105.1 uncultured Alphaproteobacteria bacterium
ACGAGATGCCTAAGTGACTGGAGTTCAGACGTGTGCTCTTCCGATCTGACGCACGGCTTCTTCAAGACCAAACAGCGCAGCAGCAAGAAGAAGCGCAAGCGCGAGGAGGCGGAAGCCGCTGCCGCCGCGAAGGCCGCGCAGCAGACCGGCGAGACCGCGAGCGAAGGAACGACCGCCCCCGCCCCGGCGAACGGCGCACGCCCCTCGGTCCAGTCGAGCCTGCCCAACAGCACCATCCGCCCGCGCAACAAGCCGGGGCAGCGCCCGGACGCGCCAGCGCCCACGCCCGCTCAGGTGCCGGTGTCCCAGCAGCAGGTAAATGCCACCCTGGCACCGCCCCCGCGCACGGCTGCGCCCTCGGCCACCCCCGTGCCGGCTCGCGCCCCGGCCACGGCGCCGCCGCCGATGCCGCCCGTCAATTCTACCGCCCCGTCGCGCGGACCGTCGCCCCTTCCACAGCCGGGCTACGGCGTGCCCACTGGCAACGGCTCGCATCCCAACGCTGCAATGGGCAACGCCAACGGCGCGGCCGCAGGGCCGGCATCGACCGCGCCGCCGACCTCCCCACCGCCCGTTCGCACGGAGCCTCAACGCGCGCCCGCCGCCGCCAGCGGGAGTGTGCCACCGGCGCCGCCTGTTGCGGGATCAATGGCCCCTCAGCTGCAGCAGACCGCGGCCTCGCCGACCCAAATGCGCCGCAATGCGCCGCAGGCTGGCCCGGCTTCGCCGCCCCCGGCGCAACCACCGCGCGGCGAAGCGGTCCCATCCGCTCGCAACGGCACGCCCGAACCCGCGCTCGCATCGCCACCGCCGGTAGAGGGCGGCGGCGCGCGGCCTGCCGGCGTTCCGCAACGAACGCCGCGCCCTGAACCGGACTTCTCGACGCTGCCACCCGGCATCGCCGCCTCGCTGGCGCGCCTCGCCGGCATCGCCGTCGCCCCCGAACCGCAGCCCGCCGAGCCGCAGCGCGAGAAGGAGCGCGAGCCGGAAAAGACATGAGACCCCGTTCCGCGTCGGCCCTCGTCGGCGCGAGCGGGTCACGCGAGGCAGGTAATCAGAGGGGGAGCGAGTGCGGCAGCATGCGCCACATGCGCATCTGCCGACGGCGTGGCGGCGTCAGGCGTGGCCGGCGTCGGCGACGAGATGCGATGGATCGATGCCGATCTTCGCCATGGCCATGGCGTATTTGGCGTCGTTGTCCGGCTCGAACACGATGTCCATGTCGGCTGGGCAATGCAGCCAGCCGTTGGCCTGGATCTCGTTCTCGAGCTGTCCCGGCGACCAGCCGGCGTAGCCGAGCGCCAGCAGCGAACGCTTTGGCCCCTTGCCGGTGGCGATCGCCCGCAGGATGTCCAGCGTCGCCGTCAGCACGAAGCCGTCACGGATCTTCAGCGAGGAGTCCGGCACGAAATAGTCGGAGCTGTGCAGCACGAAGCCCCGGCCGGTATCGACCGGGCCGCCGACATGCACCGGGACCGTGGCGACGGAGGGCGGCACCTCGATGGTGCCCTGTCCGGTGAAGATGTCGCTGAACAGGCCGAGCCGATCGAGGAGATCGGGAAAATCGATGTTTTCTGAGTCCTGATTGACGATCAGACCCATGGCGCCCTGCTCGGAATGAGCACACATATAGATCACCGAGCGCTGAAACCGGCGGTCGGTCATGCGCGGCATTGCGATCAGCAGCTGTCCCTCGAGGTAGCCCTCCTGGCTGCCCGGGGTTCGTGGCAGTTTCATCATGGTGACGTAGATTAGAACATTGCGAAGCTTGTGGGAATTGCCACCTGTAGGAAACAGTCTGTGGCAGGCTTTTCGGGAAAATGAGGAAGGATGCGGAACCTCAATACAAGCCGTCTCAGCGCCTGCGCCGGGCAGCGCTCGCGTCCGATGTGCGGTGTGGCCATCGCAATGCTGGCCCTTGCAGCAGCCACGGTTGCTTTTGCCGATCGACCGGCGCTTGCCGGCGAGGCCGTGTCGCCGTGGGTCGACGGCCACAACGTGCGTACGCG
>CALFEM010000195.1 GCA_937950105.1 uncultured Alphaproteobacteria bacterium
CAGGGCGCGGCTTACGAGGGTGGTGGCTTTGTGCTTCGGTTCGAAGGGTGGTCGCTCTACACGCGGCGCCGGGAGCTGAATGATCCGGGCGGGGCGGTCGTCGATCTGTCGACCGGCGAGTACGACTTGCTGCTGACGTTTCTCGATCTGCCGCAGCGGGTCCTTACGCGCGATCAGCTAATGGATAGCGCCAAGCACCGGATGGCCACCGGTTTCGACCGGGCCATCGATATCCAGGTTAGCCGGCTGCGAAAGAAGCTCGGCTCCGAAGAGGATGGCCAGAACATGATCAAGACCATCCGAGGGTCGGGCTACATGTTCGTGCCGGCGGTCACCCGGGCATGATCCGCGCGCTCGATACCGTCGTCGCCCGCGTGATCCTGGTCTCGCTACTCGGCATCACGCTTGTTCATGTTCTGAGCCTCTGGATGTACCAGCGCGCGCTCGATCAGGAGTTGTCACGAGCGCATGAGGCGCGCCTCGCCGAGCGCCTGATCTCCATCAAGCGAAGTGTCGCTCTGGCACCCCGCGAGCAGCGGGAGGCACTGGCGCACGACCTGTCCGGAGGACCGATCGAGGCGCACTGGAATCTGAACAGGGGAGCGGTCGCGGGCGGGCCGGGCGTCGAGACGTGGAGTGGACTCAGCGACCAGATCAGAAGGCTCGCCGAGGACACGAAGAGCGACGATGTCGTCATAGGAACCAGCGTCGACCCTCACGTCGCGCTGCTCTCGCTCAGATTGGCGGACGAGAGCTGGCTCAATGTGAGCCTGTTCGCCGCTAGTCACCCACATGCCAGTGGCCATGGCACGCTACTTTCGACGAGCCTCATGGCGCTCGGCGTCGTTCTGATGTCGCTTCTCATGGCACGCTGGCTGACACGGCCGATCCGTGAGATTGCTGACGCCGTCACGCTGCTATCGCCTGAAGACGCCGCGTCTGCCATCCCCGAAGCCGGCCCGCGAGAGGTGCGGCATCTCGCTCGGTCATTCAACGACATGAGCCGGCGCATTGCCGATCTCATCACGCGTCGGACGCAGGCGCTGGCGGCAGTTTCGCATGACTTGAGAACGCCGCTGACCCGACTGCGACTCCGGCTGGACGATCTTCCCGATCCCGCACTTAAGCAAGCCATGGCGACCGATATCGACGAGATGGAGCAGATGGTCGAGGCCACGCTTTCGTACCTCAAGGGGGATCAGGCCGACGAAATTCGCCGGCCGGTCGACCTCGTTGCCCTGCTCGAGACGATCGTCAACGACGCGCGGGACATGGGGTCGGACGCCACGCTGGCGGCACCGTCACATGTCGTCGTCAACACTCGGATGCTCGGCATGAAGCGCGCCTTCTCCAACCTTGTTTCGAACGCGCTGCGCTACGGCAGCCGGGCTCGCGTGGGCGTCCGCAACAATGACGATGATGTCGTTGTGACGATCGACGACGACGGCCCGGGCATCCCGGCCGACAAGATAGAAGTGGTTCTGGAGCCCTTCGTGCGCCTTGAAGAGTCTCGCAACGTCGCCACCGGCGGTGTCGGGCTGGGGCTAACCATCGCCAAGAACAATATCGAGGCGAACGGGGGCAGATTGCATCTCGCGAACCGCAACGAAGGCGGCCTTACTGTGACTGTCGTTCTTCCCGCCGCGATGTGAGCTTGAGGCAGTGCGGCTGCATCAGCGATCCCGATGCAGCCGGTGGCGTTATGCCGGATGTCTTGTTGCAGGGGGCCTCAGCCACCGCTCTTCTGCTGGTCCTCGAAGAAGCAGTCCGACCACTTCTTGCAATGGTCCGCCTGCGCCGCCGTCGCGATGCCGGTGAGCGACAGGATCAGTAGCGTGCCGACTAGAATGCGTCTCATGATGAGCCTCCATCATTGGCTTGTTCATTGTTGCTCCCGATAACCGGACCATATCGCCAAAGAGAGTCGGCGGTTCGGTTGCGAAGCCCACACACAATAGCAAACGACTGTTTCACCGTTATTTCCGCGGCATTCCAAATTGTTTCACGGGCAGACTTTCTTTGAGCACCGGGTGACCGCCCGTCATCACGGTGCGCCGAAACAATTTGTTACAGTCGCGAAACGCGAAGTCACGCGGCGCAGGATAAGGTCGCGTTCGATCGGTTGTTCTGAACGTGAGGCCACATGCGGTTTCCGCCCACCAAGTTCGCGATGTCGCTGCTCGTATCAGTGGCGATACTGCTCGGTGCCGCGTCGGCTCACGCCCACGAGGGGCATGACCACGGTGCGCCGCCTCCGCCGACGTCGAGCACCATCGCGCCACGCGCAGACGCCTCCTCAGCAGACTTGGAACTCGTTGTCATCGCGCGCGGCGACAAGGTCGAGATCTATCTCGACACTTTTCGCGCCAACGAGCCGGTCGATGGCGCAGAGATCGAGATTGATGCGCCGGGAGGGGTACTGAAAC
>CALFEM010000196.1 GCA_937950105.1 uncultured Alphaproteobacteria bacterium
ATCAACGTGTCCGGCCACCGCATGGGCACCGCCGAGGTCGAAAGCGCGCTGGTTTCGCATCCGAAGGTCGCCGAGGCGGCCGTGGTCGGCTATCCGCACGATCTCAAGGGCCAGGGCATCTACTGCTACGTCACGCTGAATGCCGGCGAGGAACCGACCGAAGCGCTGAAGAAGGAGCTGGTCGCTCACGTCCGCAAGGAGATCGGTCCGATCGCCTAGCCGGACAAGATCCAGTTCTCGCCGGGCCTGCCGAAGACGCGCTCGGGCAAGATCATGCGCCGCATCCTGCGCAAGATCGCCGAGGACGAGTTCTCGGCGCTCGGCGACACCTCGACGCTGGCCGACCCGGCCGTCGTCGACGACCTCATCAACAACCGTCAGAACCGCAAGGGCTGACGCCGTTCCACGCGAAAGTTCACAAACGAGAAAGGGCGAGGCCACGCCGGCCTCGCCCTTTCTCGTTCGGCACCCTGCGGCGCGGAGCCGCGTATCAACTGCTGACGCGAATGTTGGTGAGACGCTTTGCGATGTCCTTGAAGGCGCCGCTGAGCTGGCTGGCGTTGTCGGCGTTGTAGAAGTTGTCCTGGCCCGAGCACTGCTTCAGCAGCGTCTCGGCCTCGGGCGGCGTCTGGAAGCCGACGGTGTAGATGGTGATCTGGTTGTCATTCTTCTTCATTTCTTCGCAGATCTTCAGCGCCTGATTGCCGGAGGTGCCGTTGACTGCGGAGTCGGCGCTCGCCGGATCGGGCCATGCGACAGCCTCGCCACCGTTCTTGTACGACGTATTGAACATGCCATCCGTCATCAGGATCACGGTCTTGATGGTCTTGTCCGGATCGAACGGGCGCGGCGCGCTGGCGCCCGGCCAGTAGCCCGACCAGTTCGGCGACACCGTGTACCAGCCCCACGCGAGTCCGATGTGGCCTGCGGTGCCGCCGAACCCGGTCAGCGAAGCGATCTTGGCCAACACCTGATTGCGTCTGGTGAGATCAGCGATGTCCGTAAGAGGCAGCACATCAGGTTCCGGACAGGAGTAGGCCGGGAAGGTCGCCCTGTCGGCGACGGGGAACGTCGAACTCGGCCCGTCGTCTTTGAAGCCGGCGCCGCCCTGGCGCTCGACGAGGCACCCGTCGACGCTGGCGCCACCGGTCAAGCCGCCCGCACGCCCGCCGAGGTTGACAGAGGCGGCATACGGTACGACTGAAATCTTGATGCTGTTGACGCTCGGGTTCGTCCCCGCAAGCGTGTTGACGATATCGGCCGCGGCCGTTTTCAGTGCGGAGATCTTGGCACCGCTGGCGCAGGCGTCCGAGGCGAACGCCGGCGGCGTGTCACACATCGAGCCGGTGATATCGAGCACCAGCGCCAGCTCGATCTTCTTCGGCTTGAACATCACGGTCGCTTCGGGCGTGTAGGTGAAATTCGCGTCGGCGTCGCCAATCAGCCCGAACAGTGCCGGGAAGGCGATGTCGGCTTTGACATTCACCGTCGAGTCCGTGTGGTTCGCCGTCACCGTGATGTTGGTCGCCCTCACGTTCGGAATGTGCAGGCGCTCGAGGTAAGCCTTGAAATAGGCCTCGGCGACGCTGTCGTACTGGTCCTGGGTGGCCGTCGGGTCGTCGAGCAGCTGCGCCGCCGCAAGCGCCGCCGCGTCGAGGCCAGCCTGCAGCTTGAAACTGACGTTGTAGGCCCGTGAAGAGTCGATCGCGAGGCCCGCAAGCACGAACAGGATCGTGGCGCTGAGGCCGAAGATGATGGCGATGCTACCGCGATCATCGCGGCGGAAGCGCTTCAGGGTTGGAAAGGCAACGGGCATGTTGACCTGCGCGAGCTGGACTACGACGCTCGCCAGATTGGCCGGTAGTGCTGAATTCGTTGCTAACCAAGCCGCCGATGCGTGGTGTTCGTCACGTGTTGGTTAGCAAATCGTCTGCCGCTGAATGTCTATGGAACAACGGCCGCCCCGTTGGATCGCGACGGATCAGCGGCAGCGCCACATCACGCTGCGATCGAAGTGGAAGTGGTCGCGGTGGGCCTCGTTGTAGTCCGGGCTCAGCGCGACCCGGAAGTAGCCGCAAGCCTTGGCATGTATCGCGCGCAGGAACTCCGATTTGCGCGTGACGCTCCGCCAGTCCCTGGCAACGACGATGCTCTGACCGTCGGCGAGGCGGAAACCCGAGATGTCGATCGCATTGGCGGTCGCGTGCTGGCTGCGGAACGCGGTCAGGGCACGGCTTCCGATGATATTTCTGCAGGCGTAGGTTCCCATGCTGTCGACACTCGCCACGCGGGCACCGAGCAGGCGCTCGGCCAGCGGCTGTACATCGTGCTCGAGCCACAGCGCCAGCGCGGCGGCCATCTCGCACGTCACCTGCGCCGCCGCGAGCCGCGCGCCGCCCGCGCGCGACACGGCCACCACATTGCGCCATCCGCAACCGTCGACGACCTCCTTGTCGCCGATCGGCCGCGCCGCCACCACCGGCGACGCCAGCGCCGCCCGGCATAGCGTTTCGTCACGTTTGATCGCAGCCAGACGGAAATCGAGAAACCAGTGCGCCGGCTCGTCGAGTTGCAGCGGCGCCAGCGGGCTGAAGCGCGGCGGCACCAGGCCGAGCCAGAACGCTGCGAGCGACGGCCCTGCGACGAGCAGAAGCGCAAGAAGTTTCAACGGCCAGCCGCGCCGGCGCCGGGACATGCTGTTCTTCCCCCGCATCTGAGTGCGATGCACATATAGCGATGCGAAGCGGGCACGAAAATGCGCGGGTCGCCGAAACGAAAGGCGCCGCCATGCGGGATGGCGGCGCCTCGAGTCGGCCGGATCGCTGGCGATCAGTTGGTCAGGCGCAGATTGATGATCTGCTCGGCGATGGTGTCGAACGCGGAGACCAGCTGTTCCTCGTTGGCGGCATCGAAGTGCTGCGACGAGACGTTGCCCGAGCAGGTGCGCAGCGTCGCCTCGGCGCGTTCACGCAGGCGGCGGTCACGAATCTCGTCCAGCTTGAAGCCGACCGTGTAGATGGTGATGCCCTGGGTGCGGGCCGCGGCGCACGTATCCATGGCGATCTGCTGCGAGCGGGTGGCGGCCGGCGAGCTGTCGCCGCTGTTCGAGCCGCCGATGGTGTTGAACAGCCCGTCCGTCATGAGCACCATGTACTTCTTGGTGCGGTCGCCGAAGGCTGCCGGCTCGTGGCCCGCGAACACGCGGCCCCAGGTATCCTGCAGCATGTAGGTCGCCCACAGAGCACCGAGGTGACCGGCCGTGCTGCCGCCGGCCGTGTAGGTGGCGATCTCGCTCATGAGCGTCGACTTGTTGTCGGTGAGCGGGATGATGCGCGCGCCGGGGCAGGTCGCCCGCGAGGCGATGCCTGGCGAGCCGTTGGTCTTCAAGAACGTGCCGGCTTCCGGAACGGACATGCTGGTGTCGTCACCCGCTTCACGCTCGAACGTGCAGGGGGAGGCGTTGTTGCCCGTAACCGCGGCAACATAGTCACCGGCGTTGACGCCCGACGAGTACGGCGCCAGCGCCACACGCACTTTGTTGGGGCGGCCTTCATCCTTCAGCAGGGTATCGACCAGATTGGTGCTGGCGCGGCGGAGCGCGTCGATCTTGCCGGTCGGCGCCATCGAACCCGTGACGTCGAGGGCGAGCGAGATTTCCACGTCGGTCGGGTCGACCTTGGTGGACGCGTGCATCGGGAACTCCATGCTGTCGATGCCGGCGATGCGCGCGAGCGTCATCTCGACTTCCACCTTGGCGTCGATGGTGACTCCGCTGGTGGCACGGTCGAGCGTCACCTCGAAGCTCTTCAGCTTGCCGTAGCCCTGTCCGGAGTTCTCCAGGTTCTTCTGGAAATAGGTGTTGGCGATCTCGCGGACATCGGCGTCGGTCATGCGGCCGTCGATCATGGCCTTGCCGGACGCGAGCGCCGCAGCGTCGACCGCCGCGGAAATGCGGGTGTACTCGGTCAACACGCGCGAATAGTCGAGCGCGAAGCCGGCCAGCATGGTCATCACCATCGCCGTCAGGCCGAAGATGATGGCGACTGCGCCGCGCTCGTCGCGGCGGAACTGGTTGAGGAAAAGTGCGGTGCGGACGGCCATGGTGTCTCTCCGTGGAACAATCGCCGGTGCGATTGCGGAGAGGGGTGCAAGGCGGATGCCCGCGGGTGCCACCATCGGGGGAGCGGCCGGGTGCCCGTCGCGGGCTTGGTTGACAATGCCCTAACGCGCGTATCCATCCGGCCGGGTGCGCGTTGTGGTCTGCCCCGTCAACAAACTGCAATTACTTGAGAAACATCGAATGATCCGGGCGCACCGCGCGCCATCAAAAGTCGGAGACGATGCCGCCTTTTTCCCAATCTCCGTAGCGGGTCGGCTCCGGGCCCTTGCGACCGCCGACCTCGCGCGGACCGTCAGCGCCGGACACCGTCCCGTTCTGGGCCAACTTGCGCCGTTCCTCGGCCTCGGCGAGCGCGCGTCTCGCTTCGGGAGAGAGTTCGCGCTTGTCCGCCGAGGCCGCACTGGGACGTTCCCCTGCCCCTGTGTCGCCGACCACGTTCCGGTCAGCATCACGCGCGTTCGCGTCGCTCTTGCTCATGACTGGCATCCTCAAAGAAACCGACGGCGCCGTCCCGCCGGGGGCCGCACATCTGGTTGTCGCAAAACCTGCCTCCCATATAGCATTGCGAAACGGCCCGGCCAGTGCGCCGGACCGCGGACGAGACTGGAGTTTTTTGCGATGCCGATGAACTACACCAAGACCGGGCTGCTGCTGGTCGTGCTGACCGGCATCTTCGTCGCCATGGGCGCCGCCGTCGGCGGCCAGCCCGGCATGATGAGCGCGTTCGGCGCCGCGCTGGTCATGAATCTCGTCAGCCTGTGGAAGTCCGACAAGGTGGTGCTGCGCATGTTCGGCGCCCGCGAGGTGACCTCCGCCGAGGCGCCCGAGCTGGTCGACATGGTGCACGGCCTCGCGCAGCGCGCCGAGCTGCCGCCACCGCGCGTCTACGTCATCCAGAACGCGCAGCCGAACGCTTTCGCCACCGGCCGCAACCCGGAGAACTCGGCGGTCGCCGTCTCGACCGGCCTGCTCGATCTGCTGTCGCGCGAGGAAATCGCCGGCGTGGTCGCGCACGAACTCGCCCACATCAAGAACCGCGACACGCTGACCATGACCGTCGCCGCCACCATCGGCGGCGCCATTTCCATGCTCGCCCAGTATCTGCAGTTCGGCATGCTGTTCGGGGGAAATCGCGACAGCAACGGTAACGGCATCGGCTTCCTCGGCGCGCTCGCCGCCATGATCATCGCGCCGTTCGCGGCCATGCTGGTGCAGACCGCCATCAGCCGCTCGCGCGAGTATCAGGCCGACCGCATGGGCGCGATGATCGTCGGCAATCCGCTGTGGCTCGCCTCCGCCCTGCGCAAGATCCACTCGGTC
>CALFEM010000197.1 GCA_937950105.1 uncultured Alphaproteobacteria bacterium
ATGTCAGCGATCGTTGCGCCCGCCTTGGATCGAAGGAGAGTGAGAATGGTCTCGCCCTTGGTCGTCCGAGTGGTGACCGCTGGCTCGTCTGGCTGTTCCGGTTCAGCAGTATTCACCGAAAGCTGCGCCAAGCCTGCCGCCGTAGCGATCAACGTGAGGGCATGGCCCGTGTCGTCGACTCGCCAACCAACACTCGGCTTCGGCGCAGGAGTCTCTTGCAGATAGCCAAGAGCCAGAAGATCCTTGACGAGAGCAGACAGCGTGCTGGCCTCGATGTCGAGGTCTTTCGGCCAGGGCAGCACGGCGTTAGACTTACGGCGGGCGGCACCGGTCAGAATGAGGCGGGCGGCAGCGACGAGCGGTTTGCGATTGGTCTTGCGTGACATGACGTTTCGCGACATGGGGTTTAGCTCCGGTTATCGGCGCCAACATTGTGCTGGCGCTTGCACCACCCAGAGCCCCGCGAGATGCGAGGCGGGTCCTTCGGCCTCAGCCCAAATCCACCAACCGGCCGGTACAGCCAGCAATGCGTCCTTTCCGGTCGAAGTCCAGTCGAGTTGTGCTGGCCCCGCTTGGTCGGCCTCCATCAGCTTCTGCTTGAGCAGCCAGGCTGTGTCCGATTTGACGCCGAGCTGGCGGGCAAGCTCGAGCGCAGCGACGTCGTTCTTGGCGCTAGTGATCAGGTGGATGGCCAGGAACCATTTTGAGAGCGGCGTGCGCGACTTGTGGAAAATGATGCCGGCCAGCACCGAGGTCTGCGTCCGGCACGCCGAGCACTCGAACTGGCGGCGGGCAAGCGTAGTAGCTGTATTCCCGTGCATCGCAGTGCGGGCACACGAAGCCATCGGGCCAGCGCATCGCCGCATGGCACTGCTCCTCACTGCCGTAGCGCCGCAGAAACTCGGCCTTGCTCAGCCCCTTCTGGAACTGGACCGCGTTACGCCCCATCGTCGCCTTCCCCAGCGGCTGATTCGCTCAATGATATCAGTGAGCGCGGCAGTCCAACGGAAACATCGGGGTAATCAAGAAGCGCCAAGTGCGCCTCAAGTTGCCACGGGTCCCTACTTCGTCTCGTCCGCCGAACGGTGGTAGATGTCGTCGGTGCGCACGATGTCGTCCTCGCCGAGATAGGTGCCGATCTGCACTTCGATGATCTCGAGTGGAACCTTGCCGGGGTTCTCGAGGCGGTGCCACTGCGTCGCGAAGATGTAGACGCTCTCGTTCTCGCGAACGAGCTTCTCGTTATCGCCGATCGCGACCTTGGCGGTGCCCTGCACGACGATCCAGTGCTCCGAGCGGTGATGGTGCATCTGCATCGACAGCTTGCCGCCGGGATTGACATGCAGCAGCTTCACCTGGAAGCGCGGCCCGAGCGATAGCGTTTCGAAGAAGCCCCAGGGCCGCAGATTGCGGATGTGCTGCTCCTGCTCCTTGCGGTTCGTGAGCTTCAGCTTCTGCACGATTTTCGAAACGTCTTGTGCGCGGTCGCGGCTGGCGACCAGCAGCGCGTCGGGCGTATCGACGATGATCAGATTGTCGACGCCGATGGTGGCGACGATCGATTTCTCGGAATGCACGTAGCTGTTGGTGGTGTCCTCGAGCAGCGTATCTCCGTGACTGTAGTTGCCATTCGCGTCGCGCGGGGCGATGTCCCACAGCGACGACCACGAGCCGACATCGTTCCAGCCGACATCGATCGGCAGCATGGCGGCTTTCGCCGTTTTCTCCATCACCGCGTAATCGACCGAGATGCTGGGCGCGGCGGCGAACGCCTTCTTTTCCAGTCGCTCGAAGCCGAGATCTTCGGCGCGGCCTTCGTAGGCGGCACGCGCCGCGGTCAGCACTTCGGGTGCGAGCCGCGCCGTCTCGTCGAGGAACGTGCGCGCATGCAGCATGAAGATGCCGCTGTTCCAGAAATACTCGCCACTGGTGAGGTATTGCTCGGCGGTCTTGCCGTCGGGCTTCTCGGTGAAGCCGCCGACGTTGAAGGCAGCGCCGGGAAAGCCCTCGAGTGCGCTGCCGCGCTTGATGTAGCCGTAGCCGGTGTGGGCTTCGGTCGGCACGATGCCGAACAGCACGAGGCGGCCGGTGGCGGCGACGGTCGCCGCGCGCTTCATTGCTTCGACGAATTTCGCCTCGTCCTTGACGACGTGATCCGACGGCATGACGGCGATGACGGCATCGCGCCGTTCGGCGAGTGCGGCGAGTGCGGCGACCGCAATCGCCGGCGCGGTGTTGCGCGCCACCGGTTCGAGGATGATGGCCTTGGCGGTGATGCCGGCACGCTCCAGCTCCTCGCGAACCAGGAAGCGATGATCGTTGTTGGCGAGCAGGATCGGCGCGGCGAAGCCCCGCTCTGTCGTCAGACGCTTCAGCGTCGCGCCGAGGAAGCTCGAACCCTGGCCGTTGAAGAAGCGGATGAACTGCTTGGGATAAAGCGCGCGCGACAGCGGCCACAACCGCGTGCCCGAGCCGCCCGACAGAATGACCGGAAAGACGTCTTCGATCGACATCGCTTCACTCATTGGCGGTTGCACACTCGCGGCTCTCTGATGTCGGGGTCACCAGGCTGCAGCCGGGACGTCACCACGTATGATTTCTTCGATCCGGCGGCGCGTTCCGGGCGAGATGTCATCGGGAAGTTCGCCCAACGCCACAAATCTCTGTTCCCTGATTTCGAACGACGGCGCCGGGACAGTGGGCTGATGCCAGTTATCAATCACGTAGAGCACGATGTGGTCGCCGGGGAAGCGATCGAAATGAGTGTAGATGCCAAACAGTCGAGGTGCGGCCAGCAGCACAACCCCGACTTCCTCGATAAGCTCGCGCCGCAAGCCAACCTCTGCTACCTCGCGCCTTTCCAGCCCGCCCCCTGGAAAGTGCCATCCCGACTGATAGCCGTGGCGCACAAGCAGCACCCGCTTCTGGTCGTCAAATATTGCGCCTTGGACGCCCATCGTGATCCGGTTCTTGGCCCGAGTGTTTGCCGCAACCATCAGGCGGCCTGATGCAGCACACCTGCGGAACAGGTTTCTCATGAACGGCGCTCCGGCTCACACTTCTCGATATCAGCCACGTACTCGTTGCTAGTTTGCGGCGCGCACATTCCCGGTGTCTATTGCCTCCTGTTCGAGATACCATTGGTAGGTCGCGCGCAACCCATCTTCTAGTCCGATCCTAGGCCGCCAGCCCAGCTTCCTGAGCTTGTCACCGCTCATCAACTTGCGCGGCGTTCCGTCCGGCTTCGAGGTGTCGTTGACAATCCGTCCAGTGTAGCCGACCACCTCCACGACGGCTTCAGCCAGCTCACGGATCGTCAAATCTTCGCCTGATCCGACGTTGATGTGCTCGTGCTCGGAGTAATGACTCATGATTTCCACGAGCGCGTCGGCGCAGTCGTCGACGTGCAGGAACTCGCGCCGTGGCGTACCGGTGCCCCAGATCACGACCTCGGGTGCGCCACGCGTCCTGGCTTCGTGCACCTTGCGTATCAGGGCTGGAATGACGTGGCTCGATTCGAGGTCGAAATTGTCGCCCGGTCCATAGAGATTGGTCGGCATGGCCGATACGAAGTCGCTCCCGTACTGGCGTCGATACGCCTGACAGAGCTTGATGCCGGCGATTTTTGCGACCGCATACCATTCGTTGGTTGGCTCGAGCTGTCCGGTCAACAATGCGCTTTCCATGATCGGTTGGGGCGCCAACTTCGGATAGATGCAGGAGGATCCGAGAAACACGAGCTTGCTCACGCCGACCCGATGGGCCGCCTGGATGATGTTCGTCTCGATGGTGAGGTTCTGATAGAGAAAGTCAGCAGGAAAACTGTCGTTGGCCAGAATCCCACCGACCTTGGCTGCTGCGACGAATACAGCATCCGGTCGATTGGCATCCATCCAGGCATCGACATCCTGCTGGCGCGTCAGATCGAGTTCGGCTCTCCCCGCGACCAGAACCTCGCACCGTTCCCCGGCAAGCCGGCGCACGAGGGCAGCTCCAACCATCCCGCGATGCCCCGCCACAAAGACGCGCTTACCGGCAAGATCGTACTGCGGGGGTCGGTCGAGGCTGCTCACCATGTGGGTTCCCATTCGTCGAGGCCGATGTCATTGCTGACCTGCATCGGCGGCACCTCGTCCTTGAAGACAAAGTGTCGATAGATTTCCTGAACAGCGGCGTTACCGCCGTCGCGCTCCAGCGCCGCCAGCCTCATATCCGCGTCAACCATCTCGGCGACCATCTGCTGCAGTGTCGTCGTATGGACCCAGCCGAGCTGCTCGCGCGCCTTGGTCGGATCACCGAGCAGCAGGTCCACTTCCGTTGGGCGGAAGTAGGCGGGGTCAATCCTGACGACGACCTTGCCGGATCGGCGATCCGTTCCAACTTCGTCCACTCCTGTCCCCGACCAGTCAATTTCCCGGCCAACCTCGCCAAAAGCCAGCTCAACGAACTCTCTCACCGAGCGCATCTGCCCGGTGGCGAGCACGTAGTCATCAGGCTCCGGTTTCTGCAGGATGCGCCACATTCCTTCGACGTAATCTCGGGCATGTCCCCAGTCTCTCTTCGCATCGAGATTGCCTAGAAAGAGGCAATCCTGAAAACCGTGCTCGATGTGTGCAACGGCGCGCGTAATTTTTCGCGTAACGAACGTTTCGCCGCGGACCGGGCTTTCGTGATTGAACAAAATCCCATTGGAAGCGTGAAACCCATATGCCTCGCGGTAGTTCACTACGATCCAGTAGGCGTAGATCTTGGCAGCAGCATAGGGGGAGCGGGGGTAGAAAGGCGTCGTCTCCCGCTGAGGTGTTTCCTGCACTTTGCCGTAGAGCTCCGAAGTCGATGCCTGATAGAAGCGAGTCTGGTCCATGTTGAGAATGCGCAGCGCTTCGAGCAACCTCAACGTACCGAGCGCATCGGCATTGGCGGTGTATTCCGGCGTCTCGA
>CALFEM010000198.1 GCA_937950105.1 uncultured Alphaproteobacteria bacterium
GACGGCGCAGTTGTCCGGCATGCCGAACCAGCCGCTGCTGGTCGTGCGCGGATTGAACGTGGCGCCGACCTCGGCGAGACCCGGATCGCCGCATTGCACGAGGACTTCCCATGCGAACGTGCGCGCCGTGTGATCGCCGCCGTCCGGGGTGATTTCGATAATGTGGCCGAAGCGATTGTCAGCGCGCGGGTTGGCGGCATCGACGGCGGCGGTCGAGCGCTTGGAGTTGTTGGTCAGCATGACGTAGACCTTGCCGGTCTTGGGATTGGCCTCGATGTCCTCCGGACGGTCCATCTTGGTAGCGCCGAGGAGGTCGGCGGCGATGCGCGCGTGGATGACCACGTCGCCCTGATTCCTGAAGCCGCTCGCGGCGGTCAGCGGACCCTGCGCGTATTCGAGCGGTAGCCAGACGCCCGTACCGTCGGCGTCGAAGCGCGCGACGTAGAGCGTACCTTCGTCGAGGATGTCCTTGTTGTTGGCGCGATTGTCCATGTCGACCGGGCGGCGCGTGACGAAGCGGTAGACGTACTCGAAGCGCTCGTCGTCGCCTTGGTAGACGACGAAGCGGCCGTCGCGGTTGACGATGTTGCCGGCGCCCTCGTGCTTGAAGCGGCCGAGCGCGGTGCGCTTCACCGGCCTGGAGGCGGGGTCGAGCGGATCGATCTCGACCACCCAGCCGAAGCGGTTGGCTTCGTTCGGCTCCTTCGACATGTCGAAGCGGTCGTGCACCTTGGCCCAGTAGTACCATTCGGCCGGGATGCCATAGCGCTTGAAGGACGCCGCATCGGCGACCTTGTTCAAGGCACCCTTGCCCCAGAAATATCCGTTGATGTTCTCCTCGCACGTCAGCCACGTGCCCCACGGCGTCGTCGCACCGGCGCAGTTGTTGAGCATGCCGTGCACGGCGAGGCCGGTGGGGTCCGCTTTCGTCATCATGCGCTCGTGGCCAGCGGCGGGGCCGGATATGCGCATCTCTGTTTCGGCGGTGATGCGCCGTGCGTACTTCGAGTCCGCGACGACCGCCCATTTGCCCCTGGTCTTGACGTCGCCTGCCTTCTCGCGCCGGATCTCGATGACGGAGCCGCCGTGCGCCATCATCTCGATGGCGATCTCGTCGGCGGTGATTTTGTCGAATGCCACTGCCTTGCCGGCCTTGGGATCGACGCCCGCCCGCATCAGCTCGGCATTGGTGTACTCGTGGTTGACGACCAGAAGGCCGTGGTCGCTGCTGCCGTCGAGTGGAATGAAACCGATGAAGTCGTTGTTGTAGCCGAACTGGCGCGCCTGCGCGTCCGACGTCTGCTTCGCCGGATCGAAGGCGGGCGCATCGGCGAGTACCTTGTCGCCCCAGCGGATCAGGATGTCGGTGTCGTAGCCGGAGGCGACGTGGTGCGTCTCGTCGATGCCGGCTGAAATCTCCGCGAAGCTGAACGATGGCGTGGTCGTCGTCTCACCCGAGCACGCGGCGAGCAACGCGGCGGGAGACACCGCGGCCGAAACGGCTGTAACCGCCAGCGCGCCGCGCATCACGTCACGCCGGGACAGGCGCGATGCGATGATGTCGCCCATGGTCGGATTGCCGGACGGGTTCGAGCCGATATCCTCGGCATTCTCCGCCAGCACGGAGTTCGGCAGCTCGTTGTTGCTCATGCGTCAATCCTCGCGGAAACCCGGTTCGCCCGGCGGCGGTGTGGGCGACCTTAGCAACACAATTGCGACAGGTGCATTACAGGCTTCGCGCGGCGCGTGGAGAGAGCTAAACCGGTAACGTCGAAGCGGGTAGGTGATACGTCACCGCCGAGGTTCGCAGCAGATGGAAGGCCAGGCGATGCGCTACGTGTTCGAACCCGCCCCGCAGACGGCGTTGCCGGTCGCCGGCACGGACGCGCGCTTTCCGGTGCACCGCGTCTATTGCGTCGGGCGCAACTACGCGGACCATGCGCGCGAAATGGGCCACGATCCGACGCGCGAGCCGCCGTTCTTCTTCCAGAAGAATCCGCAGAACCTGCGCAGCGACGGCGTCTTCCCGTTTCCGCCCTTGTCGCAGGACGTGCAGTTCGAGATCGAGATGGCCGTCGCCCTGCAATCCGGTGGTTCGGACATTCCGGTCGAAAGCGCGCTCGACACCGTGTTCGGCTACGCCATCGCGCTCGACATGACGCGCCGGGACTTGCAGGCCGAGGCCAAGAAGCTCGGCCGGCCGTGGGAGATCGCCAAGGCGTTCGAGGATTCGGCGCCCTGTTCGCCGATCCGGCCGGTGAGCGACGTGGGGCATCCTGAGAGAGGTGCGATCTGGCTCGACCAGAATGGCACGCGGCGCCAGAGCGGCGATCTCGCCGACATGATCTGGAGTGTGCCGGAGCAAATCGCGCACCTCTCGCGCCTGTTCCGTCTGGAGCGCGGCGACGTGATCCTAACCGGCACCCCGGCCGGCGTCGGCCGCGTGGCGAAGGGAGACCGTCTGGTCGGCCATGTCGATCGGCTGGGCGAACTCGAGGTTCGCGTCGGCTGACGACGTTTGGTTTTCGAGGCGTTGACGCGGGCGTTTAAAATCGCCGAGATTTGACGAAGAATGTGAGTTTGTTTTCCCGGTAATTGCGTAAGTAATTCTCGCGATCTCGTTTGAATTTCCGGCGCGGCGACGGCAATTGTCGCGTATCGGGCAGCACGGCGTGTTGTCTGTCGATCCTCTGCTGCGACTGGAAACGAGGCCATGCTGGCCAAGCCCGAAGAAATGCACCTGCTCGACCTGCTCGGCATGCACGAGATCCTGCGCTTGCGCGGGTTCTCGTTCGTGCTGGGGCCGCAGGGTGGCGTGGTCGTAGACCGTCGCGGACACGTGCGCGGGATCTGGCACTTCGACGGCCGCCGCTTCGCATGGACGCCGGCGAGCAATGGCGGGCCGACGCATTGGGCGGACGACGCCCAGGCGGCGGTGCGCTATACGCTGGTGAGCATAGCGGTCACGTAATCCGGGGAACTGACTGTCAGCTCAGATCTTCCGGCAATGGGGGCAGCGGCGTCACGTCGATGCCGTCCTCGGCGAGCGACGTCACTTCCTCGCGCGTTGCCTCGCCGTAGATGCCGCGATTGGGCGCTTCCTCGAAGTGAATGCGCCGCGCCTCGTCGGCGAAACGCGGCCCGACGTATTCGGCCTCGGCTTTCACCTTGTCGCGGATCGCACGCAGCATGGCCTGCGCCTGCCGCAGCATGACGGCCTCGGGTCCGTGCGCCACGGTGGTGGCCTCGGTTGCCGGTTCGCTCTGCGAAGGTAGTGCCGGTTGGGCATTGTCGGGCTGCCCCTTCCGCCCCTTGGCGACATTCGGAGCCATCATGGCCTTGCGTACCTCGTGTGTGCCGCAGCGCGGGCATTCGAGCAGGCCGTCGGTTTCCTGGCGATCATACGCGTCGGACGAGGCGAACCATGCCTCGAACCCGTGACCACTGCTGCATTCGAGTCGGTAGCGGATCACGATGCGGGCTCCTTCCCGGCAGGGGCGACCGCCGGTTCCGCCACCAGCGTGAACGCGCGATCGTGGCGCAGCGACGGCACGCGCCCGCGCACCTCGCCAACCTCGCGCGGGTCGATGTCGGCGATGACGATGCCGGGCTCCGTGCCGCCGTCGGCGATGACACGGCCCCACGGCGACACGATCAGGCTGTGACCTAACGTCGCGCGGCCGATCGGATGCATCCCGGTTTGCGCCGCGGCGAGCACGAACGTCTGCGTCTCGATCGCTCGCGCGGTGAGCAGGGCGTGCCAGTGGGCTTCGCCGGTGGTCTTGGTGAAGGCGGCGGGCTGCGCGATGAAGCTGGCGCCCGCCTGCGCCAGCGCGCGATGGAGGGCCGGGAACCGCAGGTCGTAGCAGATGGTGAGGCCCAGCCGCCCCCACGGAAGATCGACCACCACGGCGCGATCTCCCGGCCGGTAGTTGCGGCTCTCCTGATAGCTTTCGCCGCCCGGCAGTTCGACGTCGAACATGTGGATCTTGTCGTAGCGCGCGGCGATGCGGCCGTCCGGCCCGATCACATAGGAACGATTGGCGAGGCGATCGTCATCCACCTTCACGGCCATCGAGCCGATGTGCAGCCAGAGGCCGAGATCGCGCGCGAGGTCCGTGAAGCTCGCAAGCGCCGGATTGCCTTCTTCAGGCCCGGTGACGGCGAACAGGCGCTCGCGATCGAGCTCCATGAGCGTCGTCACTTCCGGCGTCTGCACGTAGCGCGCACCGCGAGACGCCGCCTCCCGAACCAAGCCGCAGGCCGCAGCGACATTCTCATCGATGTCGCGTGTCGCGGACATCTGCACGAGGGCGACGCGCAAGGGGCCCTCGTGATCGTCAGATGCCGTCATGGGCTCACCTCGAAATACTCGGTACGGATGCGCTTACGCTCTCGACGCAAGCGCGAAGGCGCCTCCAGCTCGAACGATCGCACCCGTTCTTGTGGCGGGTGCGATTCACGTTCTTGACGGAAGCGCGAAGGCGCTTCCATCTCGAACGATCGCACCCGTTCTTGTGGCGGGTGCGATTCACGTTCTTGACGGAAG
>CALFEM010000199.1 GCA_937950105.1 uncultured Alphaproteobacteria bacterium
GTCGTTGGCAAGCTGGAAAGCCACTATCGCGACATGCAGGACATCGAGTTCACGATCCAGGAGGGCAAGGTCTGGATGCTGCAGACGCGCTCGGGCAAGCGCACGCTCGAAGCCGGTTTGCGCATCGCCGTCGATCTCGCCGACGAGGGCATCATCAGCCGCGAGGAAGCAGTGCTGCGCATCGAACCCGCGCAGCTCGACCAGCTCCTGCATCCGACCATCGACCCGCAATCGGAAAAGCACGTGCTGACCTCCGGACTGCCCGCTTCACCGGGTGCTGCGGTCGGCGAGATCGTCTTCACCGCCAATGCCGCCGAGGAAGCCAAGTCCAAGGGCAAGTCAGTGATCCTGGTGCGCGTCGAGACGAGCCCGGAAGACATCCACGGCATGCACGCCGCCGCCGGCATCCTCACCGCGCGCGGCGGCATGACCAGCCATGCAGCGGTGGTGGCGCGCGGCATGGGCCGGCCGTGCGTGTCGGGTGCCGGCGCGCTGCGCATCGACGTCCAGGCGGGCACGCTCAGCATCGGCCGCGAGGTGCTGCGCGCGGGCGACGTCATCACCATCGACGGCGGCTCGGGCGAAGTGCTGAAGGGCACCGCGAAAATGCGCCAGCCCGAACTCTCTGGCGCCTTCTCCACGCTGATGGGCTGGGCCGACGGCTTCCGCCGCCTCGGCGTGCGCGCCAACGCCGACACACCGCGCGACGCCGAGCAGGCGCGGAGCTTCGGCGCCGAGGGCATCGGCCTCTGCCGCACCGAGCACATGTTCTTCGACGAGCGCCGCATCCTCGCCGTGCGCGAGATGATCCTCGCCGTCGACGAGTTGAGCCGCCGCGCCGCGCTCGACAAGCTGCTGCCGATGCAGCGCGGCGACTTCGTCAAGCTGTTCGAGATCATGCACGGCCAGCCGGTGACGATCCGCCTGCTCGATCCGCCGCTGCACGAGTTCCTCCCCCACGACGTGACCGAGCAGCAGGCGCTGGCCGACGCGCTGGGCCTCACCTTCGAGGAGTTGAAGCGCCGCGTCGCCGAGCACTACGAGGTGAACCCGATGCTCGGCTTCCGCGGCTGCCGTCTCGCCGTGCGCCATCCCGAGATTGCCGAGATGCAGGCGCGCGCCATTTTCGAGGCGGCGCTGGAGGTCGAGCGCGACAGGAACATCTCGGTGGTGCCGGAGATCATGATCCCGCTGGTGGTCTACCGCCGCGAGTTCGAGATCGTCGCCGAGGTGATCCGCGCCACCGCCGCAAAAATCGAGAAGGAGACCGGCAAGATCGTCGCCTACCTGCTCGGCACCATGGTCGAGCTGCCGCGCACCGCGCTCACCGCGCACGAGATCGCCGCGGGCGACAAGGGCGCCGACTTCTTCTCGTTCGGCACCAACGACCTGACGCAGACGTGCCTCGGCCTCAGCCGCGACGATGTCGGCCCGATCCTCACCGCCTATCACGACAAGCACATCATGCCGGTCGATCCGTTCGTGTCGATCGACCAGAAGGGCGTTGGCGAAATGGTGCGCATCGGCGTCGAGCGCGGCCGCCGCGTCAAGCCGAGCCTCAAGATCGGCATCTGCGGCGAGCACGGCGGCGACCCGGCCTCGGTGGTGTTCTTCCACGACGCGGGGTTGGACTACGTCTCGTGCTCCCCCTACCGCGTCCCCATCGCGCGTTTGGCCGCCGCTCAAGCCGCGCTCCGCGAGCGCGGTTTGGCAGCGGGTATGGGGTCGGTTTAGCGGTATTGCGGAGAAGCCGACGTCTCGCTTCGTCAGCAGCGGCCCTGTAGCTGGCTCATCGCCATGATCGCAGTCCCTCGACGACCGGACGACGTCGCCGCGACGTTGTGGGCCATGAGCTGCCTAACACATCTGTTCACATGCCGCGTTGCATCAATGCGTGTCGCGTCGTTGGAAATTTCAATCGATCTGCTGCAAGTCCCGCCGACTCGCGGTACGCATGGAACATGCAAGGCAAGAATCGTGGCCAAACGCTACAAAGGTATATCGGTCGATGGCAAAAACGCGGCGGACCTTCGAGCAGATATTCCTCGACTCGCTGAGCAAGTTGGCGAACGGAGGACTCATCTCTAACGCCAAACTACGAGAGACGCTCAAGCGGGACGAAGCGCGATACAATCGCGTAAAGACCCAACTCATCGAGAGTAATTCCATCGTATTGGGAAAA
>CALFEM010000200.1 GCA_937950105.1 uncultured Alphaproteobacteria bacterium
CGGCGACCACCGTGATCTACACTCTTTCCCTACACGACGCTCTTCCGATCTTTTCAGGCGCGGGTGAGCGTGGGCAGTTGGCAGTGGGCAGTTGGCAGTTGGCAGTTGGCAGTTGGCAGTGGGCAGTTGATGCTGATTGACTGCTGAGCGGTGCGGCCAGTCCCCTCTCCCCATGCGCTGCACGTGCATGGGGAGAGGGAGTCCGGGTTCGACACGTGCGCTGTCCCCATGCTCTGCCCTCGCAGGGGGAGAGGGAGACCTTGCGCCGCAGCGCTGGAGATCGATGGTGAGCACGCCACGACGACGCATCGGAACCCGATTGCGGGCGGTCCTGCTCGCAGCGCTGGTTGCGGCACAAGTTGTCGCCGTCACGCCCGTGCACGCCGGCTGGCTGTCCAAGATCGGGCGGCTCGCCGACGATGCCGGCGGCGTCGGTGGCAGCGCGCTGCGCCACGGCGTGCCGGGCGATGATTTCGCCAGCTCGTTCACGCGCCACATCCGCGCCGTGCCGGGCGAAGCGGAGAAATCCGCAGCGGCACTCGCCGCGCACGCGACGCCCGAAGGCCACTGGCGCTTCACCAACGCCAAGGGCGAGCAGTTCACCGCCGCCAATGCCGCCGAAATGGAGCGTGCGGTCGCAACCCTGCTGCCCGACAACCCGGCAGCCGCCAGCAAGCTCGAACTCTTCCTGAGTGAAGACACGATCGTTCATCGGCCGGACCTGGTGAAAGCTCTGCCGGCCGACGCGAAACTCCACCTCCTGACCGCGAAGCAAGCGTTTCCGCTGGTGCGTTCGGCGGAGGCGCCGTGGTCGTTCGCGGCGCTGGTGCGGCCGAACCTGCGCCTCGCCATGCGTGATCGGCGGACGTTCGAGGAAGCGCTGTGGCAGCTCTCACGCCCGCTCAACCGCTCCAATATGCGCACCATTGCGCTGGAGCCGGGCGGCGCGGCGTACGTCCCGTCGGTGCCCCGGTTCGATCCCGCAACCAGAACCGCGCTGGTCGATCGCGTCGACCCGTTCAAGCTGCCGGGCGCGCTCAAAGCGCTCAAGGGCCAGACCGTGGTGGTGACGGGACGTGCCGATGGCCGCACGCTGCGCTTCAAGCCCGATGGCGGCGCCGAAAAGACCGTCCTCGTCGACGACCTGATGAACGCGGCGCGCGAAGCGGACGTGAACCTCGTGCTGCTGCAGTCCGACAAGGCATTGCAGCCGGGCGGTCGCAACTGGCTGTGGCAGACCCAGGAGGTGAAGGGGCTCGATGATGCGCTCAACCGCTCGACGCTCGCGGACTTCCTCGATGCGCTGGGCGCCAGCCGCGGTGGTCTTGCGATCGATGCGAGCGAAAGTGCCCTCGGGCGCGCGCGTCTCGACATCGTGCCGGTGAAGCCCGAGGGTGCGGCGCAGCAGATCACCGACAGCGTCACCGGCTGGGCCGACTCCATGATCGGTCACATGCTCGGCAAGGTCGCCATCGAGGCCGTGAAGATCGACGCCGTCGATCGCGAGCGCCAGCAGGAACTGGACAATCGCATCGTGCCGGGCATCCCGGCGTGGGTCCAGTGGACCTATCTCATCGGTATCTTCATGGGGGTCATCGGCTATGCCTGGTCGTGGCCCTGGTTCGCGCGGCTGTGGCCAGCGGAAGATCGCGCCGAATATGCGGGGGCGTTTGGCTACTATGCGGCTCGCGGCGTGCGCGGACTGGCCTGGCTGCTCGTGTTCCTGCCGATCGCCGGCATTCCGGCAGGCACGTGGGCCATGCTGGTCGGCCTCGCCCAGCAGTTATGGGCCGGGCTCACAGCGCCTTTCCGGCTGGTGCGATGGATCGGGCGCAAGCTCGGGCTTGCGCCAGCGCCCGCCGGGGTCGAAAAAGGTTGAGGATGTCGAACCGCGCGCGATCCAAGCAGCGCGGACGACCGGGAGCGAGACAGCGGGAGACGGCGCGACATGGCGAGCCTCGAGGGCAAGACACTCTTCATCACCGGCGCGAGCCGCGGTATCGGCCTCGCCATCGGCGTGCGCGCGGCGCGCGACGGCGCCAACGTCGCCATCGCAGCGAAGACATCGGACCCGCACCCGAAGCTCGAAGGCACCATTCACACGGCCGCCGCCGAGATCGAGCAGGCGGGCGGGCGGGCGCTGCCGATCCTGTGCGACATCCGCGACGAAGCGCAAGTTCAAGCCGCGGCGAAGCAGACGGCCGAGATGTTCGGCGGCATCGACATCTGCGTCAACAACGCCTCCGCGATCTCGCTGACGCCGATCGAAAAGACCGATCCGAAGCGCTTCGACCTCATGTTCCAGGTCAACACGCGCGGCACGCTCGTCACCACGCAGGCCTGCCTGCCCTATCTCGAGAAAGCCGCCAACCCTCACGTGCTGATGCTGTCGCCGCCGCTCGACATGAAGCCGCAGTGGTTCGCCGGGCACGTCGCCTATTCGATCGCCAAGTACGGCATGAGCCTTGCCGTTCTGGGGCTGGCCGAGGAGTTGCGCCCCAAGGGTGTCGCCGTCAATGCGTTGTGGCCACGCTCGACCATCGCCACGGCCGCCATCAGGAACATCCTCGGCGGCGACAAGCTGATGCGCATGAGCCGTTCGCCGGACATCCTGGCCGATGCGGCGCACCTGATCTTCAGCCAGCCCTCGCGCTCCTTCACCGGCAATTTCCTGATCGACGACACCTTCCTGTATACCGTCGGCGGCGTCACCGACTTCGAGCCCTATCGCCTCGACCCGTCCATGCCGCTGGCGCCGGACTTCTTCGTACCCGCCGACAGCCGCCCCCCACCGGGCGTCAAGCTGGCGCCGCTGTCCATGCTGCAGGCCTGATATGCGAAAACCGGTTGCCGCCGGACAATGACAGCGGCCTGCCGTTTGTGACATGAGGGCGGCAGTCCGCTAACATGCGGGGAAAATCGCTTCCCGCCAAAGTGACCCGAGGAACGCCCGCGCACATGCCGACCCTCCACATCACGCATCCCTGCTTTCTCAATCACGACACCGGCTATGGCCATCCCGAGCGTCCGGACCGCATGCGGGCCATCGACAAGGTGCTGAGCCATGAGCTGTTCAGCGGGTTGAAGCGCGAATTGGCGCCTCTGCGCGACGACGTGGAGGAGGCGATCCTGCGCGCGCATCCCCGCGTCTATCTCGATCTCATCAAGCGCTCCGAGCCGAAGGACGAGGGCGATTACACCCACCTCGATCCCGATACGGTGATGTCGCCCGGCTCGCTCGAAGCCGGCCTGCGCGCCGTCAGCGCCGGGCTCGAGGCGGTCGATCGCGTCATGGACAAGGCGTCGGGCACCCGCAACGCCTTCTGTCAGGTGCGCCCGTGCGGCCACCACGCCGAGGCCGACCGGCCGATGGGCTTCTGCCTGTTCGCCAACGTCGCCATCGCCGGGCTTTATGCACGGGCGAAGCACGGCGCCGAGCGCATCGCGGTGGTCGATTTCGACGTCCACCACGGCAACGGCACCCAGGACATCTTCCAGCACGACAAGGACCTGTTCTTCGCATCGACTCACCAGATGCCGCTGTTTCCGGGCACGGGCGCGCTGTCGGAGACGGGCGTCGGCAACCTGTGGAACGCGCCGCTGCGCTCTGGCGACGGCGGCGACAGGTTCCGCGAGGCTTTCGAGAGCCGCATCCTGCCGGCGCTGAAGAACTTCAACCCGGACATCCTGTTCATTTCGGCCGGCTTCGACGCCCACCGCGACGACCCGCTGGCGTCGATCGAACTGGTCGAGGCGGATTACCTGTGGGTGACCGACAAGCTGCTCGACGTTGCCGACAAGCATTGCGAGGGCCGCGTCGTCTCCATGCTCGAGGGCGGCTACGACCTGACGGCGCTCGCCCGTTCCTGCGGCGTCCACGTCAAGACCATGATGAACGCCGCCGAGTGAGGTCAGAGGGGCTGGATCCCGGTGCTTGTCACCGGGATCCATGCGGCAGCCCGCTCCGAGCCCGGCTAGATCGGGCAATGAGTGCCGCACACACCAGGGTGGCTTGCGCCGCGCAAATTCCGGCTCGACCGGCGCGAACGTGACCGGGGACAGCCGCGGCCCCGTAGCCTGCGGATTTGACCCCGGCGCCCGGCTGGCCCAACCTGCGGGCCGATTCCCTTTCGCCCGCCCGCTCCCTGTCCGAGGCTGCCCGATGAGCAATACCCACAAGCCGCAGGCGCGCGGCACCGCCGACATCGCCGAAATGAGCTTCGAGCGCGCGCTGAAGGAACTCGAGAGTATTGTCGGCCGGCTCGAACGCGGCGATGTCGAACTCGAGGAAAGCATCGTCATCTACGAGCGTGGCGAGGCCCTGAAGGAGCATTGCGACCGCCTGCTCAAGCAGGCCGAGGCCAAGGTCGAGAAGCTCACCTTCAACCCGGACGGCACCCCGCGCGGCACCGAACCGCTCGACCCGGAGCGCGGTTGAGGCCCGGAGAGGCGGCCCCAATGCCGCAGAAGGCAGGGCGCCATTCTGACAGGTGTCAGTTTCGCGCACCCTCGATGCCGGTGGTTGAGCATCGGGCCCGTGTGCCCTAAAATTCACGTCTGATACAAAAGGCCGCACGGCTCCGCTGGCATCATGCCTCCGGGCCGGCAGCTTGCGACTGCGGGACAGAACCTGCGGCGCTCCGCTCGAAAGGTGAGACCGTCCGTGAGCAAAACGCCGCTGCTCGACACGATTCACACGCCCGAGACCCTGCGCACGCTCGACGAGAGCAAGCTGCGTCAGGTCGCCGACGAACTGCGAACCGAGATGATCGATGCGGTGTCCGTCACCGGCGGGCATCTCGGCGCCGGCCTCGGCGTCGTCGAGCTGACGGTGGCGCTGCACTGGGTGTTCGACACGCCGCGCGACCGCCTGATCTGGGACGTCGGCCACCAAGCCTATCCGCACAAGATCATCACCGGCCGTCGCGACCGTATCCGCACGCTGCGCCAGCCGGGCGGCCTCACCGGGTTCACGACGCGCGCCGAGAGCGAGTACGACCCGTTCGGCGCCGGCCACTCGTCGACGTCGATCTCGGCCGGTCTCGGCATGGCGGTGGCGCGCGACTTGAAGGGCGGCTCCAACAACGTCATCGCCGTAATCGGCGACGGCGCCATGTCGGCCGGCATGGCCTACGAGGCCATGAACAACGCCGGTGCGCGTGACGAGCGGCTGATCGTCATCCTCAACGACAACGACATGTCGATTGCCCCGCCGACCGGCGCGATGAGCGCCTATCTCGCGCGTCTCGCCTCCGGTCGCACCTATATGGGCATCCGCGATATCGGCAAGAAGCTGACCGCCTATCTCGGCAAGAACATCGACCGGGCGATCACCCGGGCCGTCGAGCATGCGCGCGGTTATGTGACCGGCGGCACCATGTTCGAGGAAATGGGCTTCTACCATATCGGGCCGATCGACGGGCACTCGTTCGACCATCTTTTGCCGGTTCTGCGCAATGTGCGCGACAACGGTAAGGGGCCGGTTCTGATCCATGTGGTGACGCAGAAGGGCAAGGGCTATGCCCCGGCGGAGGCCGCCGCCGACAAGTATCATGGCGTCAACAAGTTCGATGTTATCACCGGAACCCAGGCCAAGGCTAAGCCGAATGCCCCGAGCTATACCGCCGTGTTCGGCGAGGCGCTGGTGCAGGAAGCGGCACTCGACGAGAAGATCGTCGGCATCACCGCCGCCATGCCGTCCGGCACCGGGCTCGACAAGCTGGCGGACGTGTTTCCAAAGCGGACTTTCGACGTCGGCATCGCCGAACAGCATGCTGTCACCTTTGCGGCGGGTCTTGCGGCGGAAGGCTTCAAGCCGTTCTGCGCGCTCTATTCGACCTTCCTGCAGCGTGGCTATGATCAGGTGGTTCATGACGTCGCGATCCAGGGCCTTCCGGTCCGTTTCCCGATCGACCGCGCCGGTTTCGTCGGCGCCGACGGCCCGACCCATGCCGGCTCGTTCGATACCGGCTTCCTCGCCTCGCTTCCCGGCTTCGTCGTGATGGCGGCGGCCGACGAAGCGGAGCTCAAACACATGGTGCGCACGGCGGCCGCCTATGACGATGGTCCGATTTCGTTCCGCTATCCGCGTGGCGAAGGGGTGGGCGTGCAGTTGCCGGAGCGCGGGGAAATCCTCGAGATCGGCAAGGGCCGGCTGATGAAGCAGGGCACCAAGGTGGCGCTGCTGTCCTTCGGCACGCGGCTCGCCGACTGTCTGCTGGCAGCTGAAGACCTCGACGCGGCCGGTCTTTCGACGACGGTCGTCGATGCGCGTTTCGCCAAGCCGCTCGATCACGATCTCATCCGCCAGCTTGCCCGCCACCATGCCGTCTTGGTCACCGTCGAGGAAGGCGCCGTCGGTGGCTTCGGCAGCCAGGTCGTGCAGTTCCTCGCCAGCGAAGGGCTGCTTGATCACGGGCTGAAGTTCCGCTCGCTGGTGCTGCCGGACGTCTGGATGGACCAGGCCAAGCCCGAGTCGATGTACGCCAAGGCCGGCCT
>CALFEM010000201.1 GCA_937950105.1 uncultured Alphaproteobacteria bacterium
CTTCACGTGATCTTCGAATCTGATTGCCGCCCCGGCCTCCAGCGCTCAGCTCCCGATCGCCGAGCGTAGCACGCGCGCCACGATGGCCGCAGCGATCAACGCCGCGACCAGCGCCGGCAGCGGCACGATCGCCTGCGATTGCCACAACACGATGGCACTGACGGCGCCGACGAGGCCGGTGCCGAGGGCCAGCAGCGCCATCAGCACGAAACGGCGACGCGCCGCGAACCAGCCGGCGAGCGCCCCGAGCAGCGTCGCCGCGAACGCCAGCATCGCCGCCGGCACAGTGCCGATCTCCTCGAGCGCGCGGCCGTCGAGCAGCCCGGCGAGAACCTGCGCATGCACCGCGACGCCGAGCATCTCTTCTCCGGTGACGCGCGTCAGCGGCGTCGGATGACGGTCACGCCCGTCGACATCGGCACCGATCAGCACCACGCGATTGTGCAGTTGCGCCTCGATGGCACGCGACAGGGCGCCGTCAGGATCGCGATCCGCCGCCAGCACGCTGTCGGCATCGAGTGTCAGGAAGGTGTCGCCGCCGCCACGCGGCTCGCGCAGCCACGGTATGCGCCGCGCTTCGGGCCAAGACGACACGCCAGCGGCTTTCGCAAGGGCTTCGGCGAACGCGAGGTGGAACGTCGAGCCGGGATGGCGTGCAGCGCGTGCCCGCACCACATTGCCCTGCCCCGCCTCCTGCACGTCGTAACGCAGGTTGAAGAAGCCGAACGGCAGCCCGGTCTCCGTCAGGAACCGCGTCTGCCAGTCGCGGCGACGCTCGATCAGCGGCGTGCGCTCGTCGGCACCGCCGAGGACGACCGTCGCCCGACGGCGCTGCAGCGATGCGGCAAAGGCGCGATCCTTGTCGGGCTCGGTCGCCTGGTCGAGCAGCAGGTCGAGACCGATGACGCGCGCCCCGAGGCGGTCCACAGCCTCGGTGATGTCGGTCAGCCGCTTGCGGTCGATCGGCGACACGTAAGGAAGGTCGGCGATGGTCTCGTCACGGATCAGCACCAGCGCGATGCGTGCATGCGGCTCGGTCGGACGATCCGCGACAAGGGCGATCTGAAGATCGTTCGAATATTCGATCAACTTGACGAGTTGGTGCGGCATCCAGCCCGGCACCAGCACCTTGAGGTACCAGTCGGCGGGCAGCCGGGGCAGGATCGCCGCCCCTGCCAGGGCCAGGAGAACCGCGACCGTGGTCCCCACGGCACGCCCGCGCCGGCTGCCGAATTCGATGCCTGAACGGCCCCGCGCTCCCGCGAAAAACATGCGCGCTCCCCCTGCCCCCGCAGCTTGCACCCGGCCGGATCGAAGCCCTGACCGGGGCCGTACGACAGGCTAACGCTACGGTGAACAACAGATTCTCTTTATGCAAGGCTTGGTATAGAGTGAGACTTGGGGAGTTTCTGCGGCATCTCGTGCTCGGGCTCGTGGCCGGCGCCGCGGGACGCGGGCTCGAACGTATCCGGACAGAGGTTTTCGACCATGAACGCGACATCGCTCAGCGCATTGCGTACGGCGCCGCAGGCTCGCGATTCCCAGGACGAGAGAATGGACCAGATTCGCGAGCTGCTGGTCGGTGACATCCTGCGCCAGACGGAAGCGCGCCTCGACAATCTCGAGTCGCGGCTCAAGGACCTCGAGAGCACGGTGTCGAGCCGCGTCTCCGCGCTGCATGCGCGCATCGAGGCGCTGTCGGGCGAGGTCGGCGCCGACCGCCGCTCCACGTTCGACGAATTGGCCAAAAGCGTGCTGGAGCTCGGCGAGCACATCAAGCGCATCGCGCGGGATTGACGGCGCGGATGGCGTCGGGCAGCGCAAGCATGACACGCATGAATCGGGAGTGACGACACCGGGATGTCGCAGGGCGTCACGAAGCTCAAGCAATTGCTGTTCGACAACGAGACGGCGACGCTCGCTGATCTCGCGCGCCGTCTCGACCTGCTCGCGGCCGATGGCGCGGCGACGCGCGAGGACTTGTTGCGCGCGCTCGCCGAGGCCAGCGACAGCACGCGCAAGGACCTCACGCGAGAGATCGCGAGCGGGCTCGACGGCGCGCGCCAGTCGAGCGAGGCGACCCGCGCCGAACTGACCCGCCGCCTCGATCAGGTGTTCGCCCGCGCCGGTGACGACGAGGCGCTGACCCGCGCCGTCGCAGCCATCATCGATCGCGCCCTGGTCGATGCCGAGAAGCAGCGCCATGAACCGCTGGCGGAGGCGGTGGCACCGCTGGTCGTCAGGACGGTGCGCGCCGAGATCCGCAACAGCCGCGACGAGATCGTCGAGGCCATCTATCCGATGACCGGCCAGATGGTGCGCGCCTACGTGGCGAGCGCGATGAAGGACCTCGTCGCCGAGGTCAACCGGCGGCTCGAGCAGAACCCGTTGATGCTGCGCCTGCGCAGCCTGACCACCGGCCGCTCGATGGCCGAGCTGGCGATCGCCGATTCTCAGCGGCTGCAGGTCGAGGAACTGCTGCTCGTCGCACGCGGCAGCGGCGAACTGATCGCACGCTGGCCCCAGCCGCACGCCGGACAGCCGACGAGCAACCACGATCACGTGCTCGGCGGCGTTCTCACCGCCATCAATTCGTTCGTTTCCGAGGCGCTCGAGAGTGACGAGAACTCACTGCGCCAGATCGATCTCGGCCAGTCGACGGTGTATCTGCGCGCCTCACCCGGTCTGCTGCTCGCGGCCAAATGCTCCGGCACCGCGGCGCGATCGGTCGAGCGCATCATCGACGACGAATTCCTCGCGACCGTTGCGCAACTCGCGCCCTCTGCCGGCAACTCTGCAACGGTGAGCGAAGAGCTGGCGGCACTCGGACCGCGCCTCGAGGAACGCCTCGACGAGAAGCACGCAGAGCTCGCGAGCCCCGGCGGCGTCAGTCCTCTCAGGCTCGTCGCCGCGGTGGTCGGATTGCCACTGCTGGCCTGGATCGGCTGGAGCACGTATGTGCGCTACGAGACCGGCCGCGTGCGCGAGGTGGCCACCGCCATCATCGAAACCAGTGGCGACATCAAGGGCTATCCGACCCGCCTCATGGTCAGCCCGCGCGGCAAGCTCGTAACCATCACCGGCCTCGCGCCCTCGGCGGACGCGCAGACCGCGATCGGCCGACGTCTCGCGGTGGCGTTGCCCGGATCCGAGATCGACAATCAGCTCGCCGTCCTGCCGCAATCGGCGCCGGACCAGACGCCGGAGATCGCGGGCCTGCGCCGTCAACTGGCCGAGCTGACCGCCGAGCTGCCGCGCCAGATCGCGACCCGCGCGCTCGACCGAGCGTCGGAAAGCCTCGCCGCCGCCGCCGGCGAGCTGGACCAGCTTGCCGCACACTCGTCCGCTGCGTCCGCGGCTGGTGCCACGGCGGCGGCCTCCGCTGCCGCCAGGGCGAGCGTGCCCGGCGTCGCCGAGGCCCGCAAGACCCTCGCCGGGTTGCGCAGCGCGCTCGATCCGTCGAGTGGCGGAATCGATGGTGCCGCCATCGCTGCACGCATCGACGCCGTTACCGCCGCCATCGCCGCTACCGCTGACCGTCTCGGCCGCGCGGCGCATCCGACCGACGGCTCGTCCGCAACACGGGCACCTGCGGTTGCGCAAAAGAGCCCGGCATCGACCGCAACGGATCGAACGCCTGCCGGATTCGCCGCGGATGCCGAGCGCCTTGCGGCCCAGGCCGCACGCCTGTCGAGCGTCGCCACCGCGTTGCTGCAGGCCGAAGTGGTGCGCGCCGCGATTCCGCCGCCTCCCGCTCCCGTCGTCGCCGCCGCGCCGGCACCACCGAGCGCGTTCGACCGGCTCACCCAGTATGTCCGCACCAACGCCGTCTTCTTCGCCGAGGACACGACGCTGCGCGATGCGACCGTCGCAGCGGCGCAGGTCGACCGGCTTGCTGCGCTGATGCGCGAGAGCGGCGCCTTCGTCCGCGTGGTCGGCTATACCGACGGGCGCGGGACGCCATCGCGCAACACCACGCTGTCGCAGTCGCGCGCACTTCTGGTTCTGAACATGCTGCGCGACCGCGGCGTGCCGCCCGCGCAGATGATCGCGGTCGGCCGGGAATCGCTGCTCGACATCTCACCCGATACGGGCCCCGCAAGCGCCAACCGCCGCGTCGAGTTCGAGATCGGCTTCATCGGCGAAGGCGCGGCGCGATGATCGCGCGCAAGGTCATGCTGCTCGGTGAGATCGGCGTCGGCAAATCGTCGCTGGCGCGGCGGCTTGTGCTCGACCGCTTCGACAGCGATTATCTTCCGACTATCGGCGTCAACGTCTACCGCTACGAGGTCAAGCCGCCGCCCGCGCAAGGACCGATCTCGCTGATCGTCTGGGACACCGACGGCAACTTCGGCGAGAGCATCTTCTCGCACGTCTACATGAAGCAGGCGGCCGCAGCTTTCATCGTCGGCGACATCACGCGCCGCGCAACGCTGGACACGATGCTGCGCCTGCGCAGCGGCATCCGCGACGCGTTCCCGGGCCGCTACGACGCCCTCATCGTCAACAAGACGGACATCGCCGCCGGTGAAGAGGCGCATTTGCCCGACGCGCTCGCCGTCGGAGCGCCGGGCGTCTATCACACCAGCGCCAAGACGGGTGACAACGTGCGCCGCGCGTTCGACGAAGCGGCGGCAACCATTCTGCGGCGCGGGTTGTAACGCATGCCCGATCTGCAGGATGCCGACAGCGCCCCGCAGCCGAGCCCCCTGCTCACCGCCGGGCGCCTGCTGGCCGAGCGCGGCATCTACGGTCTCGTCTGGTTCGGGCGCGATCTCGTCGTCTCCGCACGTTACGGCCGCCTCACGGACTTCTGCGAGGTCGGCGACCCGCTCACCGACAACTGCATCGCACTGATCGGTCTCGAGGACGACGTGCTGGCTCTCGCCGGGCAGCCGCCGGGGCACGTGATCGACATTCCCGCCGTGGCCATCATGGCCGGGGACCGCGATCTGCCGCGCGTCAACCTGACGGTCTTCTGGCACGCCGAAAGCAGCAGCTTCCTCATGCTCGTCGCCCGCGCCACCTCGCGCTCGGAGATGGAAGGCGAGCTGTCGAAGCAGATGCGCGCGCGGCTCATGGCCGAAGCCGAGGTGGTGGAGAAGTCGCGCCAGCTCGCGCGCGCCAACCGCGACCTCGAGGATTTCGCGGGCGTCATCTCGCACGACCTCAAGGCGCCGATGCGAGCGCTGCGTTTCGCCGCCGAGGATGTGCGTGCCAGCCTCGACGCAGGAGACATCGACGCCGCCCGCCAGCGCCTCGACGAGGTGGAGGCGCGCACACGGCGCATGTCGAGCATGATGACGGCGCTGCTCGACTACGCCAGCGTCGGCCGCAAGTCCGATGTCGCCGAGACCATCGAGACGGCCGAGATCGTCGCCGAGGTCGTGCGCTCGCTGCCGTTGCCTGAAGGCTTCCGCGTCGACGTGACGGGCACCTGGCCGCAACTGAGAACCGTGCGCGCCGCACTCGATCTCGTGCTGCGCAACCTGATCGAGAACGCCGTCAAGCATCACGACCGCGCGTCGGGCCGCATCGAGGTTTCGGCGCGCCCCGAGTCCGAGATCGTGGTGATCGTCGTCGCCGACGACGGACCGGGTATTGCGCCAGTGCATCACGAAACGGTGCTGCTGCCGTTCCGCACGCTGGCGCGGCCCGGCCAGGCCGAAGGCACCGGCATGGGGCTCGCCTTCGTCAAGCGCACGGTGGCGACGGTCGGCGGCAGACTGGCGATCCGCTCCAATCCCGCGACCCGGCGCGGAACCGAATTCGTGCTCACGTGGCCGCGGTCGATCGATGCATGACGCCCGCCGGCCATGGAATGATTATTGACCAAATCTGCGGGATCGATCCGAAATACAGCGTTCACCCTGATAAAACATTGCGACGGGCGGCAAAGGCGGCTAATGCCTCTAAAACCGGCAACCGGAGAACGAGCAGCGCCACGATGGCCTCGTCGTCGACCAAATCTGGCGGAGACTATCTCGCGAAACGCAGCGGCCTCACCAAGTCGCGCGGCGATCTTCCCATGCTCAAGGACATCCTCATCGTCGACGACGAAACCTTCGATGCCGACCGGCTGAAGGCGACGCTGCGGCTGATGTTCGGCTACGACATCGACATCCGCCGCGCGGCAACCCTCGGACGTGCGCTCGACGAGGTGATCGCGCGCATGCCGGAGCTGATCTTCCTCGACGATGTTCTTAAGCCGAGCGACAACGCCAGCCAGACGCTGCCGTTCCTGCGTCGCACCGGCTACGTCGGCCCTGTCATCGTCGTCAGCGGGCAGGTCACCCGCCAGCGCCGCACGCAGTTGATCGACGCCGGCGCCGCCGACGTGATCCACAAGGACGATGTCGACAGCGTGCGCGTCGCCGAGGCGCTGCATCGCGTCTTCAATACCGGCGCCGCCGCCGCGCCGGAAACCTAGAGCGCTGACCGATCGGACGGAACCGCTTTGCGGTTCACTGAGAGTATGCAAGCGCTCAAGCTTTAAGCT
>CALFEM010000202.1 GCA_937950105.1 uncultured Alphaproteobacteria bacterium
TTCGAGGTGGAAGACATCGGTCGCCAGGGCGACCGGGCTGGAAACCGCCAGCGCGCTACAGGCCAGGGTGGCCGCCAGTTTCTTCTGCATGATGTGTCATCTCCTCTCGTTATGGGGTTTTGGTCCTTGCGGCAGTGCCGCCGTGCCGCCTCAGAAGAAGCGGTCGAAATGGATCTGGCCGAAGGGCACCTGATGACCGATCATCAAAAGCTCCTGGATGGCCTGGCTCATCGGCGGTGGCCCGGCGAAATAGAACTCGTATTCCGCCATGCGCTCCGGCAGCACGCGCTCGAGCTGGTCGTGGACGTAACCCGTGGCGCCGGACCACTGGCCCTCCTCGCCGGGCAGCGAAACGACGGTCTTGCCGTCAACTTCCTTGAACTTCAGCGCCGACAGCTTCACGCCGACCTTCTTCTCGGCCATGCCGAGGAAACCGCCGGTGCCCATGACCACGCCCTCGACGCGGTTCCAGTCGTTCAGCACGACGTCCTCGACGTCGCCGATGATCTTGCCCTCGTCGTTGTGCACCTTGGCGCCGATGAGGAGATCCCTGGCGAGATATTCAGTCTCGCTCTGAGACGGAATGAAGATGCTCTCGGCCGTCTGGGCGAGGGCGGGGGTGGCGATCATGGTGCCGAGCGCCAGAAGGGAGATGAGCGTCTTGTTCATTTGAAGTCCTCGTGAAAGAGGCGCGCGGAGGCGCGCGCCGGGGCCGATCACACCGCCCGCCGGGCCGACTACCGGACAGCGGGAGACGCGCGGTCGTTGCGATCGCCGACGCAGATAATCCTACTCTTTGACGATAACAAGTCGGCCGGCTGCGCGATGCGTTCCGAACGGATGGGCAGAAGGCGGATGTTCACGCCTTGTGCTGGGGACAAAGCGACTTGCAGCGCCGCTCGCCGGGGGGCTGGCGTTGCGCCGCATGAGGTGTGCGGGTAGGGTCCGCCGCAAGCAGCTCAGGACCGGCGCGCGAACTGCCGCGAGCCGCGTCTTTGCGTGCACGCGAAACAGCGAAAGCAAGCCAAAGTGGCCGACAACTCCGACGACAAGAAACCCGGCGGCGACGAGCCGAGCGACATCCGTCCGGTGCTCATCACCGACGAGATGAAGCGCTCGTATCTCGAGTACGCGATGAGCGTCATCGTGTCGCGCGCGCTGCCCGACATCCGCGACGGCTTGAAGCCGGTCCACCGCCGCATCCTCTACACCATGGGCGAGATGGGGCTCGCCTGGAACAAGCCCTACAAGAAGTCCGCGCGCGTCGTCGGCGACGTGATGGGCAAGCTGCATCCGCACGGCGACAGCGCCATCTATGAAGCACTGGTGCGTCTGGCGCAGGACTTCTCCATGAGCCTGCCGCTGATCGACGGGCAGGGCAACTTCGGCTCGGTCGACGGCGATCCGCCGGCCGCCATGCGCTACACCGAGTGCCGCCTGAAGAAGGTGGCGGAAATGCTGCTCGACGATCTCGACAAGGATACCGTCGACTTCCAGGAGAACTACGACGGCACCGAGAAGGAGCCGACCGCGCTTCCCGCCAAGTTCCCGAACCTGCTGGTCAACGGCGCCGGTGGCATCGCCGTCGGCATGGCGACCAACATCCCGCCGCACAATCTCGGCGAGGTCATCGACGCCTGCCTCGCGCAGCTCGACAATCCCGAAATCACCATCGACGACCTGATCGAGATCGTGCCCGGTCCCGACTTCCCGACCGGCGGCCTGATCCTCGGACGCGCCGGCATCCAGGCGGCCTATCACAAGGGCCGTGGCTCGATCCTGATGCGTGCCCGCGTCGAGATCGAGGAGATCCGCAAGGATCGTCAGGCGCTCGTCGTCACCGCGATTCCCTACCAGATCAACAAGCGCGTGCTGATCGAGAAGATCGCCGATCTGGTGCGCGAGAAGCGCGTCGAGGGCATCTCCGACATCTGGGACGAGAGTAACCGCGAGGGCATGCGCGTCGTCATCGAGCTGAAGCGCGATGCGGTGGCGGAAGTGGTTTTGAACCAGCTCTACCGCTACTCGGACCTGCAGACGACGTTCGGCGCCAACATGCTGGCGATCAACGGTGGCCGGCCCGAGCAGCTGAACCTCAAGGACATGATCGAGGCCTTCACGGCGTTCCGCCAGGAGGTCGTGCAGCGGCGAACGAAGTTCCTGCTCAACAAGGCGCGTGACCGCGCCCACATCCTCGTCGGCCTTGCCATCGCCGTCGCCAACATCGACGAGGTCATCCGCCTGATCCGCACCTCGCCGACGCCGACCGAGGCGCGTGACGCGCTGATGGGCCGCGACTGGCCGGCCAAGGACATGGTGCCGCTGATCCGCCTCATCGCCGATCCGCGCCACACCGTGACCGACGACGGCACCTATCGTCTCTCGGAAGCACAGGCGCGCGCCATTCTCGATCTACGCCTGCAGCGTCTGACGGCGCTGGGCCGTGACGAGATCGGCGACGAACTGACCAGGATCGGCGCCGAGATCAAGGATTACCTCGAGATCCTGTCGTCGCGGGCGCGCATCGTCGACATCGTCAAGGGCGAGCTTGCCGCCATCAAGGACGAGTTCGCGGTGCCGCGCCGCACCGAGATCGTCGAGCTCGAGGGCGAGGTCGAGGACGAGGACCTGATCGCGCGCGAGGAGATGGTCGTCACCGTCACGCACAAGGGTTACATCAAGCGCGTGCCGCTCTCGACCTATCGCGCCCAGCGCCGCGGCGGCAAGGGCCGCTCCGGCACGACGACGCGCGACGAGGATTTCGTCACGCAGATCTTCATCGCCTCGACGCATACCCCGGTGCTGTTCTTCTCGTCGCGCGGCATGTGCTACCGCATGAAGGTGTGGCGGCTGCCGGCGGCGACGCCGCAGTCGGTCGGCAAGGCGCTCATCAACCTGCTGCCGCTGGAGCAGGGCGAATCCATCACGTCGATCCTGCCGCTGCCCGAGGACGTCTCCACCTGGGGCAACCTCGAACTGATGTTCGCGACGCAGACGGGCGGCGTGCGCCGCAACGCACTTTCGGACTTCGAGAGCATCAATCGCAACGGCA